>JALYSC010000399.1 GCA_030855005.1 Bacteroidota bacterium
AGGGATCACAGGATACACAGGATCACAGGATCACTGGACACACTGGATCATTGGACACAATGGATCACTGGACACAATGGATCACTGGACACAATGGATCACTGGACACAATGGATCACTGGACACAATGGACACACAGGATCAAAGGATCAAAGGATCAAAGGATCAATGGCTGAGGCAAAGGCTTAGGAATGAAATATCAAATACTATTCGCGCGAAATCATCAGTCTTGAGTCGAAGTAGGAATCGTGATGGTCAGTAGGCTGTGTCAGCCGTGATTCGTGAGTCGTGAATCGAATCGTACAATTCATACCGTTTACCGTTTACCGTTCAATGTTTACCGTTTACTTGATTTCGCAGGTTAGCATCTTCTTGCCTTCAATGGTTCCGACCAATTGATCTCCGCGATTGACTGGGCCGACTCCTGCAGGAGTGCCTGTGAATATATAGTCACCTTGCTGAAGTTTGAAAAACTTTGAAGCGTAGCAGATGATATCATTAAATGAGTATATCATTAGAGAGCTGTCACCCTGCTGGACAGTTTTACCATTAAGGGTCATTTCGAATTCAATGGATTTGAGGTCTTTAAATTCTTTGACGTCGATAAATTCTTTACTCAACGGGGCACTGTGATCGAAGCTTTTTGCAATTTCCCAGGGATGACCTTTTTCCTTGCATCGTTGCTGTAAATCACGAGCGGTGAAATCAATTCCAAATCCAATTTGATTGTAATAGGTATCTGCAAATTCGGGCTGAACGTGACGGCCATTTTTGCAAATTTTTAAAACTAATTCTGCTTCGTAGTTAAGGTCCTTTGTGAAATCAGGATAGTACATCGGCTTATTGTCAAGTAGCAATGCAGTGGGTGGTTTCATGAACAACATCGGAGCATCAGGAACTTCGTTACCGAGTTCTGCGATATGAGCTACGTAGTTGCGACCGATGCAGATGATCTTCATTTCAGATTTGGGATTTCAGATGGTTGGTGGGCTGTAGCACGAAGATAAGTTTAGCTGGTCGAACCATGGGATTTGGGAAATTTATGAATTTATATATTTATCAGACCGATTAATTCTTTTACTTCATACAAAGTGGTCTGAGCTTGCTTGCGAATTTTAGCAGAAGCATCTGCCACAAGGGATTTGTAATGGTCTTGATTGGAACTGATTTCATTTCTCTTTTCGCGGAATACTTTACTCATGGATATTACCTGATTTGCTACTGCTTCTTTTAATGTTCCGTATTGAAGTATTCCTTCAATAGCATTGGTTCTGAGTGCATCACTGGATTTCTTTCCACCGGCAGCTTCGAGAAGTTTCAGAAGATTTTCGACACCCGGACTTATACTTCCTGCTGGTGTGTCACCCGAATCTGTCACTGCGGTTTTGACTTGTTTGCGAATGGTATCAGCATCTGAAAAAATATTGATGTGGTGTTTAGGGCCTAGTGATGCGCTCATCTTTTTTGTCGGATCAGCTGTTGACATAACTTTGGGAATTTCCGTAAACAATGGCTCCGGTAATTTAAAATATTCTGTGCCTACTACCTGATTAAACCGCTGAGCAATATTGCGTGACAGTTCCAGATGTTGTTCCTGATCTTTACCAACAGGAACATAATCCGCGCGGTAAATTAATATATCTGCTGCCTGCAGCACAGGATAGGTAAAGAGTCCTGTTGATATGAATGAATCTTTATCTTTTTCATTTATCTGCTGGCTCTTATCCTTGAACTGTGTCATTCGCTGGAGTTCACCATAAGAGCTAACGCAATTAAATATCCATGCAAGTTCAGTATGCTCTGGCACCATTGACTGAATAAATATATTAGATGGATCCACTCCTACTGCGATGACATCATAGACTAAATCCCAGGATTGTTCCTGCAATCTTTTTGGATCGAATGGCATGGTCATAGCATGATAGTTGACTACTCCATACACACAATCATAGTCCTTTTGCAAATCGACCCAATTACGGATAGCGCCAAAATAACGTCCGAGATGAAGATTGCCTGTAGGCTGCATGGCTGAAAGAACCTGCTTACGTTTTACTGGTTGCATATACTTTTATGAGAGCTTACTCAAAATGAGCGATGACGGAAATTTCAATATTAACGAAACGAGGAAGTGCTGATACCTGAACCAATGCACGTGCTGGCGGAACGCCTTCATTAAAGTACATGCTGTACACTGCATTGATCCTTGAAAATAGATTCATATCGGTTACAAATACTGTACAACTGACAACATTTGAATAATTCAAACCAGCTTCGGTGAGAATGGCACCGATATTCTTCAATACCAAATGGGTTTCATCCTCGATACTCGAGGTCACAAGTTCTCCGGTAGCAGGATCAAGGGGAATCTGACCGGAAATATAGAGAGTCTTACCTGCCTCGATAGCCTGACTGTAAGGGCCAATGGGTGCAGGAGCATTTTCAGTTAAGTGTGCGCGCTTCATAAAACTGCAAAAATTAGGTGGTTGGGAAATGTGGCTGTAAAATAGCAAAGGCTCCCTGATCGCACTTGACCGGGGAGCCTCTACCCTGTAAGGTAATTTTGGAAAGGGACGGATTACTCTTCTACTCCCGGCGTCTTAACGAGCATCTGACCTTTGTAATAAAGGTGACCATTGTGCTCATAAGCTTTGTGCCAGACGTGAGGTTCTCCTGTCTCTTTGCAGATGGCAATCTGTGGTGCAGTTGCCTTATAATGTGTGCGGCGTTTGTGTTTGCGCTGCTTGGAAATTCGACTTTTAGGATGTGCCATTGTCTATATACTGTATTAATTATCTATTGCTTTTCTTAAATCCCCCCACAGTAGATCATCATCTTCCTGTTTAGGTTTTTCTATTTCAGTTTGTTCAGAGAGGTAGGAAAGTATCGTCATATCACAAGGAGGATTTGGCGAACTTCCACAACCCGGGATGCGTCGAAAGATTGGAACAGAAAGGAGGATAAAGTCATAAATTTGCTTTCCTATATTGAATCCGTTTGACTCCGGATCGAGGACGATGACATCATCTGTGGATTCGTTCGGATCACCGAACTTCAAGATAACTTCATACTCCCCTTCAACGGGCATAGCAATCGGGGCAAGACAACGATCACATATTGTCTGAACTTCACCTTTAATCCGAAAAGTAAAAGTGGAAACTCCACCCAACTTTTCAATATCGAGGTTGACCGCAAACAGGCCCTTTTCAGCCTCATGTTCATCGTCGAACAAGCGCAGGAAATCGGAGCCGAGCTCCCACTCATAATGCGCTTCATCGGCCTTCAGGCTTGCTACCGGTATCCTGAAAGGTGACAATGCATCCATCTCCCAAAGAACTTTTTTACGAATTGGAGGGCGAAGATAGGAAGAATTATGAATTAGGGAAAGGATTTATTCGGTAATCGGTAATCGGTTATCGGTAATCGGTGGACGGTAATCGGTAGACGGTAAGCGGTAATCGGTGGACGGTAATCGGTGGACGGTAAGCGGTAATCGGTAATCGGTGGACGGTAATCGGTGAGAAGTAGACG
>JALYSC010000043.1 GCA_030855005.1 Bacteroidota bacterium
GGATGCCATTGGGTCGAGATTGGATACAGTTCTAAGCCTGTTCATCATACCCCACAATGCCTGCCCATCGAGAGCTAAGGTGTACAGTCGATAAGCCTGTATGACATCCTCCCGGTAATAGTCACGACGTCGATATGCCTGCGCATCTTTCTTTTGTGCATTACGCCAACCATCCATCATTGATTTATCAACTGTGTATCCAGCCTTGGCTGCTTCAATCAGAAAATGACCTGCATAACTATCAGACCAACTATCTCTTGAGCGTTCACCCGGCCAATAAGTAAATCCACCGGAAGGAATACTAAATGTTCTAAGACGATTGATTCCGGCCTGGATATTGAGTCTTATCTGTTGCTCTTGTTGTGGTTTCAAATCCGTCAAAGCAGCGAGATACAATTGAGGAAAAACAGAGGATAAGGTTTGCTCGAGACATCCATATGGATATTGGATCAGGTACTGCAATCTTTTTTGCAGATTGATGGGTGGCATCTGCGAAAGCTCAACGCCGGATTCATTTGTTCCTACCATACCCGGCATCGGAATTTTTCCACTCCATGATTGTCCTGCTGCAATCGTAACCGCGACAACTTCTGTGGCAGGTGGATTTGGTACTCTTACATCCAGTTCAACATGTTGTGTTGAACTAAAAGATCCTGATTTGGCAACGATATCTACTTTAAGTAACCCAGGTCGATCAGGGATTTTTAAACTGAAGTTTGCAAGTTTATCACCCTGCCCTGTAAACTGCAATGTCTGCGTATTTCCACCAGGTAATGTGGCCATATCATTAGTAGTTACTTTCACTTCCGCAGATCTGACATTATCTGACATGGCATACACATTAACAGGGAGTGTAACTGTTTCACCGGGTGATACAACTCTTGGTAAAGTTGGTTGAATCATCAGGTCAGATTTTACAGTCGCAGTTTTTGATGTGGCACCCCATCGTTTTCGATCAGAAGCCACAACCATGACGCGAACAGCACCAACATAGTTAGGCATCTTTAAAGCATGCACTTTCTTTTCACCTGCTGCTAAATAATAAGGTCCCAGGTGCATGACAACAGGCTTGAACCGCTCTGCCTGCGGGGCATCCACCAATGCTGCAACACCATCACCACCCAAACTCAACAACCTGTCAATAGATCCACCATATCCACCGAGCACATCATCATAGATGTCCCATGTCTGAACCGCTAATGCTTCCTGACGGTGAAAATATTTCCATGGATCTGGTGATTCAAAACGTGTGAGTCCTAATAAGCCTTCATCCACCACAGCAATAGTATATGCCATTGGCAATTTATCTTTTTCACTGATCGAGACATTAAATGTTTCTTCAGGTTTGATAACATCCTGCACAGCCAATTCGGGATGCAACATCGTCTTAGGATCCGCTATCAGGATCGGCAGCACACCATACATACGCAATGGCATATCATTCGCACTATGATTATAGGGCTGAATATGACTTACAAAAGCATACACATTCGGCATCATCTCGGCTGTTGCATCAATTGTGATTTGTGTTTGATCACCACTTGCATCATACCATTTGGAAGAAATGACTTTATTATTTTTTTCAATGGTCAGTAATAATTTACTGCCACTCGCTGATGGAATATTCAATTTGATTTTCTCGCCCACCTCATATTGCTCTTTCTCAGAAGTGAATGTCAGCCTGCTGGCTGCATTATCTGCACTCGATGGATCTCCCCATGATCCGGCATAATAAAATTGACCACTGCAATGGCCGGATTGCATATCACACACACGGACCATATAGGATCCATATGTAGCAGGTTTGATTTTATATACTGCCGTTCCATTCGCACCAGTTGTGAGCGTATCTGTTGCAATTGCGCCTACATGCAATTCAGAATTGTATTGCGTGATATCTTCACCTGTACGATCCCACCACCAACGCCAATTGGCATTGTAAATACCTACACTCAATTGACGTCCTGCTTCACCCTTACCGGAAGTAGAGACAGAAGCTATACGTATATCATTCAGCTCATTCATTTTCAATTCTTCATATCCCCATCGGTTGACAGGAATACTTACACCGGCATAATGATCATAAGGATGATAAGTTGTGGATTGACGATCCGTACTAAAATCACCACCCGTTTCAAAAACTCTGGATTTGAGATTCATGGTGAGCTGGCCTTCGGGAAGTGATTCTCTCATCTCAGGCACATTGATTTGAGCTTTTCCCTGCGCATCAAGATTTCCTTCAAATACAGTAGTGACAGTTGCTGGGGTCTGACGTGCGGGATCAGTAAATGTAAATTCCTTATATCCTGTCGGACTAAATGGATTCGGACTAAACTGTGCTTCAACCACCGCTTTTAGATTGGAAGCAGGCGCCCCAAATAGCCACGCAGATTCGAGTTCTATTTTTTGATTAGGCTTGGTTGCTACTATCTCTTTTGGAAGTTTGGCATCGATCCGCAAACGGTTAGGTTTAATTGTTTCAATGCGAAGTTGTTTTGTAAATACTGCATCACCAACTTCTACTTTCGCCATCCATGTTCCTGTAGGATCAGTAGACGATGTAGCAAATGCAAGATCATAAATACCACCAACCGAAAGTGGACTGGTACGTTCTGTTTTTTTCTGACCCAATGGATTGGTGACAGTTAGTTTTACAGGATGTCGGTCATTTATTTTACCATCGGGATCCCAGAGTATAAAATTCATATGCACACTATCACCAGGACGCCATACATCGCGCTCAGCATAAATGTATCCACGCAATCCATTTTGATATCCTGTTCCTCCAGCATCAAATTCACTCATGGATAATGAAAGTCCGTCAGGTAATCTCAGATAACCTTTTTGATTTCCATCAGTAGCTACTACGAAAAAAGCTTTGCGTGGAATTTCTGCAGTCATTTCTCCCTGACTTGAAGTCTCACCTTCAGACATTAATTGTTTTTGATAGTCGTAGACTTCTATTTTGATTCCCGATTTGGGTGTAGCAGAATTTAGACTTGTTGCATAAACCCAGATACGTCCATCTTCATTTTGTTTTGCAACCAATCCAATATCAGATGCAAGCAGATTGCGACGAATAAATTTTTCAGGATTATAGTATGCCGGATAACAAGGATCTTCCGTGTGATCCCAAATAAATCCATCATAGTAATAATTGTATTCCCAGATAGATCGCGTTTCTCCAAAAGGTGGTTTATCGGTTACAGATTCAAAATCCTTATAGCAATCCATATAAGTGTCTGTACCCTTAAATCCAATTCGCACCTGGTAAATACTTCCCGGCGCAAGTTTGACGAGAGGTCCCAGGTCTAATGCATATCGCGTCCACACATATTTATTATCACCTGAAGACAATGCAGATAGCTCAATAGTTTTTTGCAAAACAATCCTGCCTATAGGTTCGAGTCCCCACTGATCTTCAAGACTACTTCCCTGCAAATATTGAAGTATATTATTTTCAAAAATGCGGAAGACCTCCACATCAACCGATTTAAGATTGATGGCTTCGAAAGGAAAAATGATTTCAGTGTTTCCCGGAGTGATGACTCCTGAACCAACAAGTTTCAATCCTGGCTTCGCATCTTCCAGGGATATATTCATATTGACAGCAGTACCTAATTCATGACCCTGTGACGAAGAGATACCTGGATGCAATTGAACAGACAACTCTCCTGTCAGCGATTCATCAGGATAAATAGAAAGAATATGGTCTTGCTTTTTAACTGTAAATCCTTCTGTACTACCATTAATTGTAACAAGTCCGTTCAGATCCTGCCCGGGATTTAATTTTTGAGAAAAATGGACTTCTAATTTTTTCTGACCATCATTTCCGGGAACGAGTGACAATACACTTAATACATTCGATTTGGGTACATCAACTCTACGTTGGCCTTTATCCTGAGACCCAATTGATTTTCCATCCCACATAAAATCCAACGTAGCATCCGGACCAATACCTGCAATTACAAACTCATGTCCGCGGTTATCATCACTATGAAACCAGGTCATACCGGATGTCTTACCTGAAGACTTCAGCGTGAGAATATTTTTCAACTGTTGTGAGTCAAGTGCTGCTGAAGTAGTCACACTGCCCCGCAATAAATACAGCGGCTTATCACCGTCAAATTCAGGAACGAGCGGCTCAAAATTCACTGTCATACGGACAGGCTTGACTTCGAAATCAAAAACGATCTCTTTCATTTTGGGATCCACATCCTTGATCACCTTGTCAAGATGTACCCGCAATTGATAAGATTCACCCGCTTTCCAATCGTGATCAGGCTTAAAAGCAAGCGTCATTGGATCCTCCCAATAGGTAGTCCCAATAATAGATGGACTAAATTCAAATACACCTGCGGTCTGAGTTGTGTCGGGTGTTACAGAAAATCGAACACGAACCGGATCCGTCACCTCAATCACGGAAGGAACACGTGCAGCGATATATCTACCGATTTCCTCTGATGTATAGGTCGTAGTCTGGAATTTCTTTTTACATGATGGCAAAATCTGCACAAGGCATGCCAGAATCAACAGCTGAAATAGGTGCTTCATAGGATAGATTGGTTTGCGTATTAAAGGGCCATAAAATTAACAGGAGTTAGCAGAGCAAAATGACTCTTTTACTGATCGAGTGTTATCAACGAGAAATTGTATTGAAACTTAATCCTTTTCCTTAAAATAGGAACAGAATGAATACTCGTATCTTTGGTCCATGGCTGATTTTAACCTCATAATGCCTAAAATGGGCGAGAGTATCATGGAGGCGACTATACTTCGCTGGCTGAAAAAGCCGGGCGATATGATAACCCTGGATGAAACCATACTGGAAATAGCAACTGACAAAGTAGATAGCGAGATACCATCTCCTGTCGCCGGCAGGCTTGAAAAAATTCTTTTCGAAGAAAATGCAGTAGTGCCTGTAGGTCAAACCATTGCAGTTATTGCCACCGAAGCAAAGGCAGGTGACTCAAAAGGAAATGGTGTCAGTACGACTCCACCTAAACAGGAAACACCCGCCCCACCTCCTCAGGTCAAAGAACCAATCGAAGAAATTAAGGCCATCACGCCTCCCAAGGTCCCTCAGGTGCCCTACGTGCCTGTCCAAACCAACCAGCTCCAACATCTCCCATCCAATTCAGGAGGTCGTTTCTATTCTCCTTTGGTCAGAAATATCGCTTCTTCAGAAGGCATTCCTTCAGCAGAACTAGACCAGATCAATGGATCAGGACAAGGTGGAAGGGTAACTAAAAGTGACATCCTGTCCTACCTTGAGAACAGAGGAAATCAGGGTGGAAAACAGCAAACCAAACAAACAGATCCAGTACAGAAAAATCAGGCTCCCGATGTTCCTGTTACCATAAAAACTGTTAGCACCAGCACAGATGGCGGAATTGAAATAATCGAAATGGACCGTATGCGCAAAATGATTGCGGAACATATGGTTCGCTCCAAGCATACTTCACCGCATGTCACCTCATTTGTAGAAGCGGACGTGACCGAATTGGTTCTGTGGCGTGACCGGATTAAAAACGATTTCCAGAAAAAATATGCTGAGAAGATCACCTTCACTCCTATTTTCATAGAAGCAGTGGTAAAAGCAATACGCGATTTCCCTATGATCAATGTTTCTGTTGACGGAGATAGGATCATAGTTAAAAAATATATCAATATTGGAATGGCGGCTGCTCTTCCTTCAGGAAACCTTATCGTACCAGTTATCAAAAATGCTGATGGTTACAACCTGATGGGCTTAACCAAAGCTGTCAATGACCTGGCCATAAGAGCCCGAACTAATAAACTCAAGCCGGAAGAAATTCAGGATGGCACTTTCACGATGACTAATGTGGGCACCTTTGGCAATGTCATGGGAACACCTATTATCAATCAACCCCAGGTAGCTATTCTTGCGGTAGGTGCAATCCGGAAAAAACCTGGTGTCGTAGAAACAGAGTTTGGTGACCTCATAGCTGTAAGACATTATATGTTTCTTTCGTTATCATATGACCACCGGGTAGTCGATGGCTTTCTGGGAGGTTCTTTCCTAAGAAAAATTGCTGATTATCTCGAAGCTTTTGATCCGGAAAGAGAGTTTTAATGTTATAGTCTGATCGTGCCAAAATTCTTCTCCTTGGGGACATACCGATTTGCCATTTTATTTATTGCATTTTCTATTGTGATGACCAATACAGGTTTTTCACAGGTGAGTGAATCCGGTTATAAAAAAGATGGTGATAACGCCTACGATGCAGGCGACTTCCGTTCTGCTCTACAATACTATCGTCAAGCCGGACTGGAAGATTCCCGTAATAGTGAAATGCAACTGAGATTCGGTATCAGCATGTATGACATCAATGATATTGATGGTGCCATAGGCATTTTCCAATCTCTCATCAATGAAGGAAAAACAGAAGCGCCTGTGTTTTTATATATGGCAAAATGCTACCAGGCACTTCGGCTTTTCCAGGATGCCATTTCTTACTATAAAAAATTCCTTCAACGAGCAGAAGGGAATAATCCATTACGAACATGGGTCAAAGATGAATTGACAAGATGTGCTAATGGTTCCAGATTAAAATATGCGGATGAAGAGGCGTATGTAGAAAATGCCGGACCAATCATCAACACACAATACGATGAGTATGGAGTTAAAAATAGCCCTACCGTTATTGATAAGATTTATTTTAATTCCAACAGAACTGCTACTGCTTCCAGGGTTTTTTCGGACATATACAGCGCATCATTATTGAATGGCAACTGGTCTGAGCCCACATCGCTGCCTCCTAATATCAATACAACAGGAGCGAATGAAGTAAGCGGCTTCAGTGCAGATGGTCAGATTCTCTATTTTCTGACATCTACATCTAATGGCATTCGGATTATGACAGATACTTTTTCAGGAGAAGAAGGCATTGTCTACAGAGGAGAATTTAAAGCCCCTTTCGATCCGTCACGTGAAGGAGCAGATATCACTTTTTTTAATGATTCCATTTGTTTGTTTTCTTCCAATAGACCAGGTGGCTTTGGAGGTTATGACCTGTACATTTCTGTATCATCAGATCGTCAGTGGTCTACGCCTGTTAACCTGGGACCAGCTATAAATACATTTTATAATGAACGCTTTGCCTTCCTCACACGGAACGGCGAGACGCTTTTCTATGCCTCCGATAATCTCGAAAGTATAGGTGGATATGACATTTTTAAAACCATCTTCGATCCTGAAACACTCAAATGGTCATTCCCAGTCAATCTTGGATTTCCGGTTAACTCATCGTTGGATGATACTCACCTCGCCCTATCCCCGGACGGATTGACAGCCTTTATCAGCAGCAATAGAAAGGAAGGTCACGGAGGGTATGATTTGTACAGCGTATTTTTCAAACAACCTGTACAGTCTCATCAACAGATTTCTTTCGTTCCCACTTTTTATCAAACAATGATATTGAACGGTTCGGATCAGGTAACAACCGAATTATCCGATCGCCCTGTTGAAGTCAAGGAATATTTTATCTCACATTTATTTATTGATGAAAATGGAGAAATACTCACTCCACAAAACATCAAAAAACTTGATCTGCTGGCCAATTTGCTCTTAATTTATCCTGAGATTACAACTGAGTTAACGTGCTTTGAATTACCTACCAATCAGCGAACATTTAATCTCTTCTTCTCTATTAAAAAAGCTGAAAAGGCATCTGAATATCTTGTTCGTAAAGGAGTTGCTTCTAATCGAATCCTGCTAAAAGGTTTTGGCTCGTCTTTCCCATTAGCAAAAAACCCACCAGGAGGTACAAAAAGTGCGGTCACTACAAAGCTCAATCACCGGCTCGAAATAAGTCTTCATAATTTTGAAAACGAACCTGTGATCACACATCTTGAAAACATTCCTGTGCCAGAGAATCTCCTCGATCCACAGGGCGCAAAATTTCTGAACTTACGAAGGACAATGTATTTCAGTGTGCAGATTGCATCTATCACTCAAATCCTGCAAAATGCTGCCCTGGAACCAATTGAAGAACTATATATAGATGTTGATCCGCAAAAAGGAAATTACCGTTACATGGTAGGAATGACCTCATCTTTTAAAGAAATAGAAAAGACGCTTACACATATGCAGGAGATAGGCTTTGCAGATGCATTTATTGTCCCTTATTTCAATGGCCTTAGAATCCAACGGGATGAACTACCAGGAATGGCTGCAGAATATCCAGAGCTTCTTTTATATTACTCTCGTACTAAATAATTTTCCTTTAGTAATATCCTTCTACTTTAAGATATTCTGCAATATCAGTTTCAGGCTTTACCAGATGTGTCTTAAAGCCTAGCTTTTTAGCCACTGCAAGGTTTTCCTGTACATCATCCATAAATAATGTCAACGAGGGATTCATCATGGCATCATCCATAATATGTTTAAATATGGATGGCATTGGTTTACGATCGCCGACAAGATGCGAATAGTACGTTTCGTCAAAAAATTCTTTTTCAAAAGAATCGACATCATGCACACGTTTCAAATATTTATGTATCCATTCAAGATGGAGAGCATTGGTATTGCTGAGCAGGTAAACATTAAATTTTTGTCTTAACTTTCTCAGCATATCGAGTCTGTATTCTGGTATACCAATGAGCATACTGTTCCATGCCTCAATAACATCGATCGCCTGTACATGAGGTTTGCTTTCACGCAAGATACTATTGACAAATACATCAGTTGAAATCCTGCCTGTCTCATACTCCAGCAATATTTTGTCTATCGAAAGTGATGGCTGATCACCTTTACCCAAAAGTAAAAGACGGTCAATAGCTCCATCTATATCTATGTCCATGATGACATTCCCAAGATCAAAGAGCAGATTACGAATAGATGTTGAAGCCATTAATTATTATTTATAAAAAGAATAAAATCAATTGAGATCACAGAAGTAATCCTTTTGTGATCATGTATATACCGGTTAGTATGATGAAAATCCCTGCCATGAATTGTACTTTCTGGACATACTGATCCTTAATCCATAGTGTCAGCTTAGGGGCAATCCATGCTTTGAGAAAATCTCCACCTGCCAACGAAGTCATTAACCCCACATAATACCATATAGGTGGGTGTAATTGCATACGTAATAAGATTGCTGCTCCAATCCAGAAGAAGAGTGTAAACGGACTTATTGAGTTGACAAAAAAACCATTCAAAAATGCTCGAGTATAACTGGCTATGGTATGTCGATTATCCTGATCGATGTATTCGCTCTTACTTCTTGCTAATATATACCCCATCACGATAAGTGCAATTCCACCAACAAGGAAGATTCCAACTCTGACATTATCTCGTTCTACCCATTCTGCTAAAAATGCGGTAGCCCAAAATGTAATCGCAATAAATACTAAGTCACTGATCCACGTTCCTGTTGCAGCCCATACACCTGCCTTCCGGTTGACCTGGATACCATATCGCAGGATGATCATCGTAACAGGACCCAGCATCATCGTCAATGTAATCCCCGTGAGAAATCCTTTGACAAAAAGTCCTGGTGATAAAATAAAAGCTGTGATCATTCGATAATACTGATGATGAGATCACGCTTTCTTGCATGGCTTCTGAATTCACACAGGTAAATTCCCTGCCAGGTTCCAAGAGCTAATTTTCTATTGATGATCGGTATGGATATGGTGACACCGGTCAGAGTACTTTTTATATGTGCAGGCATATCATCAGGCCCTTCCATATCATGCTGTAAGCCAGGCAAATTTTCAGGAGCCAGCTTGTCAAAAAATAAATTAAAATCATGTCGCACACTGGCATCAGCATTTTCATTAATGCAGATACCTGCTGAGGTATGTTTTAATAATACATGTATCATACCTTGTTGAGGCATTTCATTCACGGCCTCTATTATCTCATCAGTGATAATGTGAAAACCTCTGGAATATGGACCAAGCGTAAGAGCATAATGTGTGACCATGATGTCCAAAGATATAAATCAACCCAAATCCTGAGAGATTGAATCGATCTTATTGATGCCTGTTGATCTGAGGGCAAAGCAACATGCCTATATAATACACCACACCTATACGGATGGAGTAATAAGCATCTTTATCACCACTTACACCGCGTTGGCGACCCTGCTCACCAATAGGCTCAATGCCCCGCTCTGCAGAACGGTCTGATAGTGCAACAGCAAGAGCTCCACGATTTAATAGAAGCTCTGCCTGGTTAGGATAGACTGTACTCACATCATCAATGTAATCAGTGAACATTTGTCGCGCTGCAACCTCAACATTTAAGCTCCATTCATAATTGAAGTCCATTTTAAAACCAATGCCATAAGATAGTGCAGGTGAAATACGCGCATATTCATCACCAGGTCGCTGACCTTCTGTACCCAGGTCTCTCAATCCATGCCACTCATCATCAAGTTTTGCTCTGGGATTGAAATAGGTAAATCCCAATCCACCATATACATACGGCGTAAAATATTGATTTCGACTACCATGAACGTAATTGAAGAAATTGAACTCCAGGTCAATGGAAGCATCCAGATAATCTGATCTGAAACTCAGGTTACGGGCTTGCTGAAAAGGATTTTCGGAAATACTATCACGTCCGGTCAGACGCCCTGCCGCCACATCCATGCGTAGAGAGGTCCTTGAATTAAAGTTATATCTCCCCAGAAACTGAAGAGTTGGCTCAGGTGACTTCAATCCATAATTGGGATTAATATCCCCTACGTAGAAACTAGCTCCCGCCAATACGCCGAGTTCATATCCCTTTTGACTAAAAACCGGAAGACTGAAAATGATAAATATGGTAGCTAGGATCGTTCCCTTCATAAATGTAGTTGCTCGCAAATAATAGAGTCTAACGCCTCCCGTCGGACTTGTGGTATAACAGTTTGAAATTTATTTTGGCAAAAACCACGCCAATATTAATGCAAACTTCTTATTTGCAGCTTTATAAATATGATAATAAAACTTAATGTAATCATTTGTGAACAAAGTCATCCGAATAAATCAGTAAAAAGTTTTCTTAACTCTATGTGCGTGACGGAAATAGGTTGACCAAAAATAACCCTTAAAATAGTCAACTTATGAGTAAAAGAAATGAAAGGAAGTCCTCTTTACGCCAACGAAAGACTTTTAGTGTGGTGGTAAAGAAGCAAATAGTGCAGGATATCGAGAAAGGAAAAGCCACAGTTCTTGAAGCCAGTCGAGAAATAGGTGCTCATCAGAGTACCATTTACACATGGATCTACCGATATAGTCGATATTTAGCAAAAAACAAAGTCATGGTAATTGAGGACAAAAGTGAAAGCTATCGCACAAATGAACTTGAAAAGCAATTAAAGGAAGCCGAAGCAGCATTGGGTCGAAAGCAGATGGAGATTGATTTTTTGAATAAAATTATTGATCTGGCAAATGATGAATATCGAACGGATCTAAAAAAAAGCTTACTAAATCCGCCCTCAGCTGGTTTCAATCGAACAAAGGCCAAAGACACCGATACAAAATGAAAGATTTGTATGGTATGGCAGGAATAAGTAAGCAAGGGCTCTGGAAGCATCAGCGACTTCAAGAGCATAAAAATACCATTGCGCAACAGTGTATATCCATGATGAACAAAACAAGGCTAAATCATAAGCGGATGGGTTGTAGAGCTATGTATTATACCGCTGAACAAAAGCCTCCGGTAGGAAGAGATATTTTTGAAGCCATTGGATTATCTAATGGCTTCAGAGTTAAACGCAAGAAAAATAAGTTAAAAACCACGTGGGGTCAGCGAATTATAGTCTATCCTAATCTTGTGGAGGGACATGTTTTGACAGGTATTAACCAGGTTTGGCAGTCTGATATATTCTATCATATTCAAAAAGGTAAAGTCTATTACGGTGTAACAATAACGGATGTCTATTCTCGAGAATTACTTGCATTGCATCTATCC
>JALYSC010000400.1 GCA_030855005.1 Bacteroidota bacterium
GTGTATGGAGGTCTGCATTCAGGAGTAACAGATAGCACGACTACTATTTTTCTTGAAGCCGCTCACTTTAATGCCGGATATGTCAGACGCACAAGTATGCGACATAATCTGCGCACTGAGGCAGCACGCCGTTTTGAGAAAGGTTCCGATCCGAATATTACAATGAAAGCCTTATCACGAGCTGCAGATCTCTTGTCTTCTCATGCAGGCGCCAAAGTTGCTTCAGGCGTTTATGATATTTATCCAAAGCCTATAGAGCCTGCAAAAATTACACTGAATTTTGCTACTCTTAATGCAAAGACAGGCATCCAATTCTCTGCATCAAAAATCTACCGCATCCTCGATGCATTAAATATGTCAGTCGTTGAAAGAGGCGATCATAAAGCAATCATTTCTATTCCAACCAATAAAGCAGATGTCATACGCGAGATCGATGTGATTGAAGAAATACTTCGTGTCTACGGATTTGTGAATGTGCCGTTGCCAACGCGCATGCAAACATCTGTAGCCATAGAGTCAAGATTTGCCCCTCATCGAATGCGTAGATTGATAGGCCAGTTTTTGGCTTCAAGGGGATTTTTTGAAATGATGAATTTATCCCTTACCCAACCTCAATATTATAAAGACATCGACCTGATCGATCGCAATACATGGGTCACTATTCATAACACTTCCAACGAATCGCTCAATCTGATGCGACCTGAAATGGTCATACCTATTCTTGAGACAATTCGCCGCAATCACAATCGAAGGCAGGACGATCTGCGCCTGTTTGAATTTGGAAATTCATATGCTAACGAAAATGGCGAGCCTCGCGAGAAGGAACATTTAATGTTAGCGCTGACAGGACAGGGACATCTTGATCATTGGCAGTCCGGTCTGGGTAAAGAAGTGAATTTCTTCACTATGAAATCTGCAGTTAATGGTCTTTTAACCAGGCTTGGTATTAAAAATGTAAATCGCATCGCTTTTGACAATAAGAACGGTTACAATTACGGCTTTGAATTGCGTGTTGCACCCTACCATCTGGCCTGGTTTGGGCGTGTTGATACAAAGTGGACAAAAGAATTTGGCATTGGACAACCTGTATTCATCGCAGACTTTGATGTAGCTTCCATCCTTTCACTCACTTCTCAATCGGTGACCGTCACAGAGGACCTCAACAAATATCCTTCGGTGGAACGTGACCTGGCTGTCATCATCAGCGATGAAATAACCTATGATGAAATTCACGCAGTAGCAATTAAAAACGGTGGAAGCTGGCTGACGGACATCAGTGTGTTTGATATCTACGCCAATCCTGACCATGTAGGCAAAAACAAGAAAAGTGTGGCTTTACGCTTTACTATTGAAAACAAAGAAGCTACTCTGTCAGATAAGGATTTGGATACCTGGTTTTCCAAAATTCAACAGGCATTTATCAATGAATTGAAAGCAGAAATCAGGAGATGATTTTTGTAGAGAGGAGAACCTACGAATTTCCCTTATGATGTTAAAGTAAATTGCTGGCAGAGATATTGGTTAATTTTTATTTGAATTACCACTGTCTGAAGCAGCGTCGGTCCGTTCTTTGGAGGCTTTATTAAAAGGATCCCAACTGATATTTAATTTTCCATCAGCTCCGGTTTTTGCACGTAACCGTAGATTGACTCCTGCCCGACCAGTATTTTCCAGATCTTCATTTTCTTCTTTAGATAAATTACTCACTGGAACCTGTATGCTCATATCTGTTCCTTTTTTGGTGTCATAGAGACCTTCCACAAATAGCACACCTACATTCGACCGGATTTCCATTTTATTGAGAATAATCGCCGATCCATGGATGTCAAGCCGGCTGGTTAAATCACCAAACTGAATACTGGAAAAGTCACGATTTTTAAAAGCTTTCGCTCCTACACTCATGATCGGTGCAAAATTGTTGAGTTCACCATCTTTCAGATTAAAATCTACGCTTCCTTTCATACTGTTTTCCAACACTTGGCCCTGTTGGGTCAGTGCGCCATTCATTGTAATCGATGCAGTCATATTTCCTTTCATATTCTGGTTAGTAATGGCATCCTGTCCAAAATTATCAAAGGCGTAGAACAGATCCGGGATGTTCACTTTTTCAACTCGTGAAGTCAGATTTAATTGACTTGCACCCTTTCCATTTTGGAGCGATCCATCCAGCAAAGTTACACCACGCGCATGATTGAGTCGAACACTGTTAAAAAAAACATCATTACCCACCAGTAAAACTGAACCTGATAAATTTGTGCCGGAAAATTTTTTATAAATAACCTTACCCGCCAGTATTGATAATTTTGCGGTTCCATCCTGCAACATGCGGTCAATTTTTTCTGACATCCTGCTTACCCTCGTTTTAGCACCTGATTTTTTCGCTTGAGAAGTTGCTACTGGACTTACATACGACAGAAAGTCATTGAGATTGAGGTCTGGAGTAGCCACAGTCCATTCCATAGTAAGTTTTTCCGGATTCACATTGATCATGGCAAGAAGATTGATGACACTTCCATTCATGGTCAGATTGCTTGAGCCTGCAGTCATCAAGAGGTTACGAATATGCAAATCAGTATTCATAAATTCCATCACACCAGTCACATTTTTAAAGAGCAGGTTTCGCGGAACATATTTAATTTCTGCATTAACCAACGTCAGCGAACCGTTTAGTGAAGGGGGAATCGTGTCCTGATTTGATAAAGGTCCATCATACGTTATATCCAAATTTCCGGTGCCTTTTAAAAAACTTATCGTAGAACTTTCGGTCAGGTCATTAAGATCCTTTAATTCAAAAAAGGATTGTACATCTCCTTTTACAAAAGGCTGTATAAGGTTATTTACCTCAAATTTAGAAGACGTTAAAGTGAGACTGGATATAGAGCAACGAACATCATGAAATATGAATTGAGAATTTGTATCACCAGGGAGTTGTGTTGTATTTACCTGATTAGAAAAATTGCCCGAAAATGTAGCTTCACGGAGTTTACCAATTGGAGATATAATATCAGAATCTGCAACCTTAAATTCGGTGAGAACTTTTGGTACTACCCGATATGCCATTTTACCGGCGATGCGTGCTGAGACATCAAAAGGTTTGGCAATATCAAGAGAGTCAAAGTTTGATTGAAGAGCACCTGTAAGCAAACCTACAGCTTTGGGAAAATCAATCTTTTGAGTTTCGAATTTGAGATCATATGACATGGGTTCTGAATTCAAATCAAAATGACCGTTGATGACAAATGGATGTTGATCAAAATCCAATTCTATGTTTGACAATTCAATTTTCTTTCCTGTAACTAGGATCAATCGAAAATCTCCTTCCAGTTCTTTTTCCTTTAGATAACTGCCTTTAGCCATATTAAATCCAAGACTATGGACCAGGGCATTCATTTTAATGTCCAGAATCGTTGTACTGTCTTTTTTCCTTGCATTTACTTCCAGATTACGGGCTTCGAAATCATGTAAAGAATTGAGAAATTTATTCTCAATGATAAG
>JALYSC010000401.1:0-1968 GCA_030855005.1 Bacteroidota bacterium
GACATGTATGACATTTTGCTGGGGTCAGTAAAGATGAATTACTTGTATGGTGCTGTATTGATTGAAATTCGGCAAGGCTTAATGCTCAACTGGGAAAAACTTGTCAAGCGTGTGCTGGATATTATTATAAGTATCCTGGGTTTGATTATTCTGCTTCCTGTTTTTCTATATATTGCCATTCGGGTGAGAATGTCTTCGTCCGGTCCGATATTTTATTCACAGGAAAGAATTGGCCTGAACGGTAAGCCCTTTATGATTTTCAAATTCAGGTCTATGTATGTGGATGCTGAGGATGATACGCCGCAACTTTCTTTTGATGGAGATGACCGGTGTACACCGTGGGGTGGGGTCATGCGAAAATGGCGACTTGATGAATTGCCACAACTGTGGAATGTACTCATCGGAGAAATGTCACTTGTAGGTCCACGCCCGGAGCGTAGATACTTCATTGATAAAATAATGGAACAAGCCCCGCATTATAAACATCTTTTAAAGGTGAGACCCGGCATTACATCGTGGGGGCAGGTGAAATACGGATATGCGAGTAACATTGAACAAATGTTGCAAAGACTTAAATTTGATATACTCTACATTGAAAACATGTCCCTCACACTGGACTTCAAAATCCTTTTCTATACGATACTCATCGTGCTTCAGGGTAAAGGAAAATAAAGGGTGCGCTATTGCACACCCTCTTTATGAGATAAGACTTAATCCGGATTTCAGGATTAACGGATTAGATCCGCTTACGTCTTGGTTTGTCATCAAAATCATCGTCATAGCGACGTTTTGGACGGTCGTCATTGAAGCGATTTCCAGAAGAGCGACGATCATCACCGCCTCCTCCGCCACCACCCCAGCGATCATTGGTGCGGGGAGCGCTTGGACGGCGGTCACCACCACCACCACCTCCTCCGCCAAAAGGAGGTCTGCCGCTTGGCCTTGGTGCACCACCACTTGGTGGACGTCCACCGCGATCATTTCCTCTTGGAGCTGGATCCGATTCCTTTACAAGAACCTCTTTTCCATCCATCTCGACTCCATTCAGATTTTCTATGGCAGCTCTGGCGCCTTCTTCGGAAGCCATATCCACGAATCCGTAGCATTTTGACATGCCCGTATCGCGATCCATAATCACCTTAGCATCTAGAACATTGCCATAGGCTTCAAACATTGCCTTAAGACGTTCAGACGTGACGTTCTGGGGCAGTTTAGCGACAAAAAGTTTCATTTATAAAAAAAGTTAATGTTTAATTTTCATAAGAAGTACGAACAGCAAATTAGATTTAAAAGCTTTGGCTAAAAACAATTATCGCTGAACGAAGAGCCTCCATCGTGATTCCAAAGGTAATGGAATTCTGATTATGTCAAACAAATGTTATGTGTAAGATTTGTCAGTTTTCACGTATTCCCTTTGGGGTTATTCTTCATTTTTTTCGACCAAAATTCTGGTCAGATCATTTAGTTTCCGCACCTTTTCCTGGAAGTCTCCTTTCAGACGATTTCGGATTACCTGCATGTTGTCGAGTACAACATTGATCTGGTCTGGCAAAGTTTCATTTAACACTTCTTTGATTCTTTTGGCAATCGTTGGTGACATCCCATTCGTTGAGATCCCGATTTTCAGATTGCCTTTTGAAACAATAGCCCCGAGATAGAAATCACAGAGATCAGGGGTATCGGCTACGTTGACCAATTTTCCTTTTTTCCTGGCTTCCTGGTATATGCTATAGCTTGATGCCTTGTCATTGATTGCTATGATGACAATGTCCGCCTGATCCAAATCCGCTATTGTATATGGTCTTTCGTGTAGCGTCACATGCTGACTACTACCTGCTAGTTCATTGACGGCCGTACTTACTTTACTAGCTACTAATGTTATATGGGTGGCGGGTGAATTTAATAGAACCGCATTTAACTTTTCATAACCAATATATCCGCCTCCAATAATTAAAAGTCGTAAGTGTT
>JALYSC010000401.1:1978-3494 GCA_030855005.1 Bacteroidota bacterium
TTCAATGGCTGCATATTCTCCACTGACATGATATGCTGCGATGGGCTTAAGAGTTTGTTGTTTCAGCTTTGCGATGATATCCGTGTACAGACCTGCTGGTTTTATCATAAGGATATCCGCTCCTTGACGTTCATCCCGTAAAGCACAGGCAAGCGCATCGTTTGGATGGAATGGAGAAATCTGGTATGACTTTCTATTTTGAAGAGCGGGCGTATTAGGAGTAGAGTGACATGCATCACGGAAAGGACCATACCATTGCGAACTGAACTTGGCTGAATAACTCATGATACTTACCTGATCGTGCTGAAATGCATCCAACTGCGTTCGGATAGCTCCAATCCTTCCATCCATCATATCACTGGGAGCAATACAATCTGCGCCTGCAGTCGCCAACAATGTCGAGTACCTTGCCAATATATCAACGGACTGACTATTCAATACTGCTGTTTGATCCTCATTTAAAATTCCACAATGGCCATGCGTCGTGTAACTGCATAGACAGATGTCTGTTGCTAACCAGATATCGTCCTGAAATTTCTCTTTAATGTTACGGACCAGGCTTTCAGCAAAAGTGAAATCAAAATCCTTTTCTTTTTTTATAGCAGGTATTGGAAAAAGTAAAAATTTAGTGATACCACATTCAAGATCATGCTCAATTCTGTTAAAAATTGAGTTCACGGTATCAACAGGTACACCATGTAGTCCCTTCACTTCTCTTGGGTTTTGAAGATGCTCCTCTATGAAAAGTGGCTGAATAAAACTTTTATGTGTTAGATGTACGCCGGAAGTCAGCTCCCGGATATGAGTATCCGTTCTCAGGCGACGCTGAGTGGCCGGGTAGAATATTTTCTCCATTGCTCGAATGATTTAATCGTTGGAAATATGATCGGATTGATTCCCTGCTGTTGTAATAACGTGGCTGTTTCCCCGGATGGAGCCATGTGAAGAATGGAATTAGAGAGTACATGTTTATATTGCAGATACTGATGGATGCTGGTCCAGAATATTATCTCTGACTTCGCCATTGCCTCTTTCAAAATCGGATTAACTTTAGGTGAAATACTGTACGTAAAAGTTGTTTTCCATCCTTTGTTTGCCCAATGAGTTGCTCCATCTTCATGCGTTATAATATGAATATCATTACGGTGAAGATTGATTACCGGTTGTGAAATAATTTCATGTAATGATTCCAAGCCAAGTCCATCTGTACTTCCTTCCACCCAGAGGCCTCTTTTCGCTAATTCCATCCAGCTACGTGTGCCGGAAGTCCATATACGTTTTGTTCGGATAGTTTCTATTATTTCTTGTTGCTGAACAGCTTTATGATTTGATATGTAGATAACTGGCTCCTTTATATTCACATTGAGATGCCGGTAGTGGTAATTAAAAAAATCGCCCATGTAATCGGTGGTGCTTAAAATCATTTTCTTATTCAGAATCATTTGTGGAAGTCCTGACCACTTGCTAAATGTATTCCCCCGGCATCTTTTCCAGCTGCGTATAAAATTTTATTACC
>JALYSC010000402.1 GCA_030855005.1 Bacteroidota bacterium
GATCTGGTCTAACTATTCTACTACTATCCCAGTTAGAAAACTGAATTACAAGTTTTGATTATTTTTAATGAGTCTTGACGGATGTCAGGATCACATTAAACCCTTCGCATCAACTAAGGCGGATAGAGGCCACCTCAAAAACCGACACTCGATGTGAAGGGTTTTTTAATTACGCTTCTCTTGATGGTATTTTACTCACACGCATTATTCTCTTTATACTATACTTACCAGCACCATGAGAAGCGATTACAAATAGTCCTCCTGCAATTGCAATGTTGCGCATAAAGAAGATCGCATTCAATCGCTGAATGTCGACAGGATCATTCCAGAAAGAATAGACGATGAATGTCACCGGTATCCAATACAACAAGAGTAACCACACACCGAGACGAATCCTATATCCAACCAACAGCATCATTGCGCCTAAGATCAGAATAGTGATTGACCCATACAGCAGTAAATCCTGACGCCAGAGAATCCCATAATCTGACATGGTGATCTTGGTTTGTTCGGCATACATGATCGAATCCACTGCTTCGAAAATGAAAATGGCGCTCATCATTATACGCCCGAGGAGATCAAATACCTGATACATACTATGAAATTAAACATACTTTTCCTTAATCCAACGGGATACCGCCTTTGCTGATCTCTGGCCGTCCATTGCTGCTGAAACGATCCCTCCGGCATAGCCAGCCCCCTCACCACATGGAAATAACCCTTCTATCTCGATATGCATCCCATTGTCCTGATGGCGGGGAATTCTAACCGGACTTGACGTACGACTTTCTGTCGCTACTACGACTGCATCCGGATGTATATAGCCTTTCATTTTATGGTCGAACCCAGTGATCCCGAATTTTAATCGTTCATATATCCAAGAAGGTAAAATCTGGTGTAGCGGAGCTGAAAAAATACCAGGGATGTAGCTGGTGTCTTTCAAATGATCTGAAGATTTTCCTTTAATAAAATCAGTTAGTAGTTGTGCCGGTGCAGCCTGGCCTCCATTGCCCGCACTAAACATCATTTGTTCGACAGATCGTTGCAGTTCAATCCCCATCAAAGCGCCATGCTTATGAAACGATTGCATGTCAGTTAATTCTACTGATGTGACTACTCCACTATTTGCATACGGACTATCACGGCGGGAGAGTGACATTCCATTCACTACAATTTCACCGGGTGCTGTTGCGGCAGGAACTATCAATCCACCCGGACACATGCAGAAAGAAAAAACTCCCCTGTCTTTATACTGACTATTCAATGCATAACTCGCAGCAGGTAGATTTGGACTACGTGGTGAAACTCCATATTGACATTGATCGATGAAAGATTGTGAATGCTCTATTCGCACACCCAATGCAAATGGTTTTGCTTCAATAGCTATTTGCTTTTGGTGAAGCAATTGAAAGATATCGCGAGCACTATGACCTGTTGCCAATATTACAGTATTGACTTCCAGTTTTTCATTGTGATTAATTTCAATTCCTTTAATCCTTCTTGGAGATGCTTCGGACAACAAAATATCTGTCACATGAGAATTGAATAAAACTTTTCCTCCATGATCTTCAATCACTTTACGCATCTGTGCAATGATGCCAGGTAATTTATTCGAACCGATATGAGGATGTGCTTCAATTAAAATTTCCGGATCTGCTCCGCATTCTACAAGGATGCGCAATACTGAATCAATGCTTCCCCGTTTAGCAGAACGTGTATAGAGCTTGCCATCAGAATAGGTTCCTGCCCCACCCTCACCAAAACAATAATTTGAATGTGGATTAACAATACCTTCCTGTTGAATTGCGCGCAGATCTCTCCTTCGATCCTGTACATCTTTTCCACGATCGATGACGATGGGTTTCAATCCTTCCTTAATGCAATCGATAGCTGCAAAATATCCTGCTGGACCTGCTCCTATAATGTGTACCTCATGGGCATGTTCCACATTAGGCAGATTATCTAATTCTGCAGGTACAGGTGGTAATGATTCACCTGAATTAACTGCAACACGTAGTAAGAAAACAGGTGGACGGTATCGTGCGTCTATTGATTTTCGAAGAATATGAAAATCTAAAATATCCTTTACGGGTATTTTTGATACTCTTGCAATCTCCTCACGCAACAATTCGTCATGCCCGAGCTCTTCAGGTGGAATCTTAATTTCAATTTCCTGCATCAATAAATCCAGGCATCAGGATTGATCGAAGCACGTGCTTCATTCAATACTTTTTGAAGAGTCGGTTGATCACATTCTGCCTGTATCGCAACTTTAGTCAGCGATCCACCTTTGATTTTTTCTGACGCATAGCCCATTGATTCAATACGGCTTACCATACGATTAATATTCTCTGCGCTGGCAAAAGCTCCAACAACAACATAACATGGCTTTTCTATTTGTGATGGTTTTGATGGTGTTTCTTTTTCCGGAGTGGTAACAACTTCTTTTTCCGGAATTGCATCAACAATAGAATCTCTGTATTCAATATCGATTGGTGTGATCGTTGTATCCGGGATAGTCGCAACGTCATCCATGTTGCCTGAATTGACAGGTTCATTCTCAATTTGAGCTTTTGTCTTTAGCTGTTCCCGATTGCTTAGAATATCCCAGGCGAGGTACACGCACAGCACTGTAATCAGAAACAGGGCGAGGCCGAGAATAGCCCACCATAATCTTGTGGATCTATCTGATAAGACTGGTGATGGAATTGGATTGACCGGTTGTGGTTTCTCTGTCTCAATATTTTTTTCCTGGTCGGTAATCCAGTTGGTAATAAGATTCTCAACCGGCTCGATGGGTGGAATATTATTTTCTTCAAAAACCGGAGGCACATATGGAGGTTGCGAATGCTCGTTAACAGGTAGTGGGAGGTCCAGTACATCCAATCCCCGGAATGAGAGATTAAATGCATCCCAGTCCGGTGTAAAATGAATGACATCAATTTCGGATCGTGAAAACGAACCAAAGCTGTCCACGAAGAATGTCTCTCCCCGCTCTAAATGCACAAGAACGTTAGCTACAAAATCTGCAATTTCCTGTGAGGCTTCAGCTTTATCTATACCTGATACAAAGTGCATGTAGGCTGGCAATAGATCATGTGCTGCTACATCACCAGGGACAAAGGATGGTTCCACATAGGGTGGATGTATCCGCGCCTGAGGAATATCAATCACAGCCGGATGGAATATCGCCTCAAAGCGACCTAGTCCAGGCACATAAATAGAGGATACCTGCTGGAGAAGATCAAGAATATAGTACGGTACCTTTTCTGATTGCACACTCTAATTTAACCATTGAAATGGTATTGTGAAAAATCCTAATGTAATAAAGGTTAATCTTTCGTTGTCTTACGCTTCCTGCGTGTTTTGAAGAGTTCCACTACTTCCTTGTCCTTCATGAATCCCCAGTCAGGAAATTTATCCATGACAAAATGCTTGATTTCCTGGTAGTGATTGCTTCGTTTATCCGTGAATTGCTTGAGCG
>JALYSC010000403.1:0-1466 GCA_030855005.1 Bacteroidota bacterium
GTGCAGGCAACTCACAACTCGACTCCGCTCAGTGCAGGCAACTGACAACTCACAGCTGACAACTGACAACTGACAACTCACTATCACACTTTCAGTACCACACTTTTAAACTGGGAAGTAATCTGCTCACGCATGGCCAGAAGATCATAATGCATGCGGATATGGATCATTAACTCTTCATCATTCTCAGCGGACTGAAGTTCGATGATGCGGGATTGGTTATGTTCGATATGTTGCATGACGACTTTCAATTTCATGCGCAGGATTGCATTGTGAGCATCCTTCTTGTAATTGTCGTCGGGGTGTGACTGGACCTGCAATGGAATATCATGTTCATCCCAGCTCGCATATTCGTAAGGGACGGAGAGAAGTTCTATAACCAGATCGTGTATTTCTTTTTCAGGATGGTTCGTGAAGAAAGCTGTTGTCGGAATCTTATCCTTGGCAAGCATTTCCTGGTAGATCTGGATCACTTTTTTGTACAGTGGATGTTCGAATTCATCAATTATATCTTCCAGGCTGTGCATCATGTATCGGCACAATGGATTTAATTGAGAATCGGGGGTGGGGCGGTCACCGTAATTAATAAGGATCCGTATGATATCGCGCTCCTGGTATTGGTCAGGGACACCTGCGAGGTGATAGATGCCAAGGTCAACTATTTTTTCCTGCTGGTCAGTATGTTGTTTTTGTATTCGACTCTCCGTGAAGTTCGCCTCACGTACTATTCCATCTCTTTTTTGACTGAGAAATTGAGCGACAGCCTTATTAGTTTCCCTGACAAGAATTTGTTCGTCCATTTTCATCAGATGGGCACATTCCTGGATAAAGGTTGCTCTCTTAATGGCTTCCGGGATACGGGCGAGTGTGGCTACGAGATCTTTTACGAATGCCGCTTTTTGAATAGGATCTCCTCCGGCTTCTTTTAGCAGCAGATTGGTTTTAAAAAGAATAAAATCCTTGCTATTCGCCTTGATGAATTCCTGGAAGCCAGACAAACCTTTCTTTTGAACGAAAGAATCGGGGTCCTCTCCTTCAGGAAGTAAGGCAAGCCTGACATCTACGTTCTCCTCCAGGATCAGGTCAAGTCCACGCATGGCTGCCTTGATTCCTGCAGGATCACTATCATAGAGTACAGTTATTTTCGTTGCATATCGCTTAATCAACCGTATTTGATCCGGGGTCAGGGCGGTTCCTGAAGAAGCAACCACATTCTCAATTCCTGCCTGATGGAGGCTGATCACATCCGTATAACCTTCCACCATAAAGCAATTATCAGCGTCCCTGATGGCTTTCTTGGCATTGAAGAGACCGTACAGAACCTTTCGTTTATTATAAATCTCCGTTTCCGGGGAGTTAATGTATTTAGGACTTCTTTTATTTGCTGTCAATTGCCTACCGGCAAAGGCGATAACCTTTCCTGAAATGTTAAAAATGGGGAACATGACCCTGTTACGGAAGAAATC
>JALYSC010000403.1:1476-3473 GCA_030855005.1 Bacteroidota bacterium
GATTAGACCTGCCCGCTGGAGAATTTCTTTGGTAAATCCCGCTTTCAAAGCTTCTGAAACCAGCTTATCTGTGCCTTCAGGCGCATAACCCAGGCCAAAATCTTCAATAGTCTTTTTCCTAAAGCCACGCTCACTGAAATAGGACAATCCTGCCGTCTGTCCTTCCTCTGTCTCATGAAGCTGGCGAATAAAGAACTTATGAGCAAAATCAAGGACTTTATAGATCGTTTCACGCTCCCGCTCGGCAAGAAGACTTTCAGCATCCTGCTGGGTTTCCTCGAGTTTAATATTGTATTTATTGGCCAGGAAGCGGATGGCTTCGGGGTAGTCATAGCTCTCATGGTCCATAACAAACCGGATGCTGTCTCCCCCTTTTCCGCATCCAAAGCACTTATAGATCCCTTTTGAAGGGGAAACTGAGAATGAAGGTGACTTTTCGTGATGGAAGGGGCAGAGACCTATCAGATTACTACCTCGGCGCTTGAGGTTGACAAAATCCTGTACCACTTCCTCTATCCGGGTCCTTTCTACGACCTCATCAATACTTTTCCGGCTGATCATGCGATGGTAAAGCTAGGTCTTTGGACGATTTAAATTAATAATGGAAGTATTCACTTGTGGAAACAATTTAAGGATATTATATTTGTTTAGCAGTTAAGTCTAAAGGACAGATTGACTGCCACTAACTAGAATTCTTGATACGTTTTTAGGGTGTTCTCATAGTGTGTTCTTACCCGCTTTCCGATGGGAAGGCGGGTTTTTTTATGTCTTTAAATAACTTATATAATTTGCTCATTTTCAGCAATATACATATCAACAAATGAGTGTGATAGGAATCATTGGCCGGGGTAAGATGGGGCAGGCGATAGAGGCCCTTTTGGAGCTGGATCCGGACACCCAATTTCATGTTTTTAGCCGTCTTTCGGAGCAAAATTTGCCCTTTCTCAAAGCGTGTAATGCAGTCATTGAATTCACTACGCCGGAGGCTGCTCCGGATATAATTCGCACCTGCCTGACCGCTCAAATTCCTGTCATATCCGGCACTACCGGATGGCATGAATTTCATCTTGATCAGATCATCAAATTGACACAGGATACGGAGGGAAGATTTCTGTATGCATCCAATTTTAGTGTAGGAATGAATATCACATTCGCACTCAATCGCAGACTGATTGCGATCATGAATCAATTCAAGCAATTTATTCCTTCAATTCGTGAAGTCCATCATATTCATAAAAAAGACGCACCTAGCGGAACTGCGCTCACTTTGATTGATGACATCATCGGCTTCCATTCCGCCTATACAGGATATGAACTTAATAATGCATCTGATCCGATTGATGAAGATAAATTTTCAGTGACGGCCATAAGAGAAGGTGAGGTCAAGGGATATCATGAAGTATCCTGGAATTCAGGACTTGAAAAAATATCAATCAGTCACGAAGCTTTTGATCGTAAAATTTTTGCAGCAGGAGCAATCATGGCAGCGAACTGGCTGAAAGATCAACAGCCCGGCGTTTATACCATGAAGGATATTATCCGGCTATAGTGTTTAAATAAAAAAAAGCCTTCCTGATAATCAGAAAGGCCTTAAAACATCTAAACAAGTACTTTATATTTTATTCCCGTAAGGAATAAAAACATAATTATTGAACTGCCACTAGTGTTACTGCGAGATCAAAATCATCGTAGATGGTTTTGTCACCAAGATTTTCGAAAAACTTACCTGAACCGTAGCGCACGTCATATTGTGACCTGTCTATTTTGATATTGGCTTTCGCTGTCACTTCTTTTCCACTTACATTAACCGTGGTTGGAAATGTTACAGTGTTCGTGATGCCTTTGATCGTTAGATCACCAGTGACATCGTAAACTCCTTTACCTTTTGCTACAGCTTTTTTCACCACAAAGATTGCGGTTGGATGAGACTCTATACTGAAGAAATCAGGTGATTTCAGGTGACCTTCCAGTTTGCCTTTTCCTTCACCCTGCAGATC
>JALYSC010000404.1 GCA_030855005.1 Bacteroidota bacterium
TCATCATTGTCCTGGTCAAAATCATCGATGCATACGGCATTATGACTTCCAAATCCTGGACGGTAAAAATCCTTGGCATTGGTGAATTTACGTGCCCCCTGATTGAGATATAATCTGTCCCGCATCGAGGAAGATGAACCCGGAAGTTCAGATCCTCCACTGGAAATATAAATGTCAGTTTTCTGATCGCAATTCACATCCTTTAAAATGATGCATATATCCTCTGACAGAGAATCTTTAATCATATCAGAAGAAACGATTTTAGTGAAAGTCCCATTTTTCTCCTGGAATAGAATTGCCGCAGGCTGACCATGAGCGCCTCCTACAACCAGATCTTCCAGTCCATCATTGTCAAGATCTCCAACTCCTGCTTTGGGCCCTTCGTTAGATGTCATATAAAACATCAATCTATCTTTGTCAAAATCTGAAAAACGGTTTTCAATATGTGTGTAAGGTAATGTCTGCGTGGAATGAATAAGTAGTGGTTCAGCATTACCCCTGGGCTGACTTAAAATATTATTATCTTCTATTTCTTTAATCAATAATAAAGTGTCAACCTGAATGGAACGAAGGATTGATTGATGTCCTGCAGGCCACGTCACAAGTATAGAATCAATACGATCACATGTTCCAAGTCCCATCGTGATGACCGGATCAACACTGGATTGAAATCCTCTCATTGGGTTGACTTCCATAAAGTGAGGATTTCCGCATGCATAAACCGCAATTTTGCTACCAATTGCAGCACTGTTTAATTCAGTACCACTCAGTTTTATTTTAATATAATGTGCTCCATTTTGTGAAGCATGATTTTCAAATATCATCGCCGGCATGTTCACATTATTAAGGATCAATTCGAGATCACCATCATTGTCAAGATCAGCATACGAAGATCCATTTGAAAATGTTGGAATACCAAGCCCCGTCAATTGTGATGATTCGATAAAGTGAAATCCTGTATCCTGTAAAAAAAGTTGATTCGGCAACGCTGCACTTTCAGCGGCATCAAACATAGTTGTGATCACTTCTTTTTTACTCTTGATCAGAGCGCGTACTGCATCTGGATTGAAATAGAAGTTGACATAATCCATATCAATGAGATCCTTATAGATGCCGTTGGCAACAAAAATGTCTTTACGACCATCATTATTAAAATCAGCCAACAACGCTCCCCAGCTCCATTCAGTAGCGTGCACTTCAGCCAACCTGCCTATTTCTGAAAAAACAGGAATGGTATCTGGTCCCAGCCCGCGGTGTAGTTGCAGGACATTACGTCCAAACTGATGGTGATATCCTGAATTGACTGCCTGCTGATACTTATGCCAGTGCTCAAAGACAGCTTTTGTTTTATATCGAATTGGATCCTTTGGCAACATTTCTGTGACAAAAATTTCCGGCCATCCATCTTCATTAAGGTCTGCAATATCTGCGCCCATGGATCCCATACTAATCTCAGGCAACGAAGATGTGAGACACTCTTTGAAGGCACCATCTTGTTGGTTTATATAGAGATAATCCCGTTCGAAAAAATCATTCGATACGTAGAGATCAGGCCAGTGATCTCCATTTATATCCGCAACTGTAACTCCTAATCCAAATCCTATAGCACTCCCATATATCCCAGCCTCTGCACTGACATCAGTGAAGTGTAAGACTTTATTTTTTTGAATTGCACCATGGACAATGTGGATCATATCATTTCGATATAGTTTATTGCCTCCAAGGGTGTCGCGTTGCAGACGACTGTCCTTTTCAAGATCGTAATTACCAACCGATCGGAGACTATTATTCAGCAGATAACAATCGAGATCTCCGTCGCGATCATAATCAAAAAATACAGCGTGTGTACTCAGACCTACATCTGCAATTCCCACTTGCTCTGAAACTTCAGTGAACGTTAGATCACCATTATTGATAAATAATTCATTGTGCCTATTCGATGCATCCGGCTTTCCGGATTTGCAAACATACAGATCAAGCCAACCATCACCATTCACATCTACCATGCTGACACCTGTAGACCAGACATCAGTTGATCCTGTCCCAGACGTAGCAGTTATGTCTCTGAATTTCAAATTACCCTCATTGAGATAGAGCTTGTTACTTACCATATTTCCACAGAAAAAAAGATCCGGCAATCCATCATTATTAATATCTCCTGCAGCAACTCCACCTCCGTTTAAAAAATTTTTAAAAATATAGGGATTGTAGTCTTCTGTAAAAGTCAATTGATTGATAAAGTCAATTCCCGACTTCGCTGATGAAACCTCGGTGAATAGCGTATCGGAGATGGCATCCTTTTTACATCCATTGAGGACGATAGATCCGGCAACAATACAGAAGAATGAAAGACGCGTTAACACAGACCCCCAAAGTAAGAAAAAGGCCACCTTTGGTAAGGTGGCCTTTTATGTTTTTTAAAATTAGATTAAGTTATTCTAAACTAGTAACCAGGATTTTGTATCAGGTTTGAATTGATTTGAATCTGACCTAGTGGAATCGGCATTAATGTGCGGTAAGCACCATCATCAGCCGGTTTTTCCCAGCGTGCGTCACCATAATGCCCAAAGCGGATAAGATCTGTACGACGTTTTGCTTCGAAGCACATTTCGCGACCACGTTCTGCAAGGAAATTGTCACTATCAAGCGAGCCAAACGGAGCTACTCCCGCTCTGTCACGAATCAGATTAACCAAATCCAATGCTTCTGCGCTTCCGGCATTTTGACGCCAGAGAGCTTCTGCTTTAGCCAGAAGTACATCCCCATAGCGGAAGATCGCAAAGTCATTGTTCATACTTGAACGATTACCCTGGACATACTCATACTTAGAGAGACGGGCTCCACCATCACGATGTGCAGTAGGCTCCAGTTCGTTAACCACCGGATTGAAATTGACATTACGTCCATCATTATCAGGATACCACAAGTCTGAGTTATCCACGAGTTGATTGCCTGCAGCATCATACTGCGGTCCACTCAACATAACACCATAAGAACGAGATGCTCCCCCTGTAAAACGAACATCATCCGGTGTAAAGCTGTTGTAGAACTCCGCTAATGTTACATACCCATTCCATGGTTGCTCTACCAGGTTGAATGTTTTCTGACTTTCATAGTGAAGGGTCATCTGCACTAAGTTGAATCCTCCCGCATTTACAGCATCATAAGGGATCACATAAATGTTCTCTTTCGAGCCAGCGTTATTTGCCGCAAAGTTGGCGAAGTAATTTCCTTCAAGGGAATACACCCCAGAATCGATTATTGTATTGGCAGCGGTCACAGCTTTGTCCCACTGGGCTGTTCCTGTGTACTCTTCAGCATTCAGATACAGATTGACCAGCATAGTTTGAGCTACATAATAGTGCACACGTGCATACGTGGTTGAGTTTACTTCTTTTGAAAGTAAAGGGGCTTGTGTGAGCAACTCACTCTCAACAAAGTTGTATACATTCTGCCTGCTCTCAGT
>JALYSC010000405.1 GCA_030855005.1 Bacteroidota bacterium
CCCTACTCCTGAATGGGCTGGCTGCCAGCCGAGGTCGTTTTGCGGTACGCCCACATTACTTGGGTTGGAACAGGCATTGAAATAATCTACTGTTCCCCAGGTTGCATTAGTCCATGGCAGGCAGGTAATTGGAGGCAATGGTGCGGCATAATCGAATGGACAAGTTGTATAAAATTCGAAGTCCGGGTTGGGTGCCAGGTTTTGAGCTAAGAGATTCGATCCTTGCTGGAGGATGATCATTGAGATCAGGAGATATCGTAGCAAGGGGGATGTCATGATGACCTTTGGGGCGGCTTTTTGTTTCGGTGGCGAAGGTACGAAAGCAGGGGTGGATGGTTAATTAGTTATTCTTGCAAACTCTCTGCCAAAAAGCAAAGCTTGCACCTTTGGCAGTCAATACTTTTCGAATGAATGTCGCAAAAATAATCAGTAAATAAGGCTAATCACCTGGAACTGTGAAGGAGCTTTTAGATAAAAGGCATTAAATTAGAATTGTAAGTGAAGATTCTCTCTGTAAGATTTTTGAAATCAATCGGGCCTGTGATTAATCAAAACAAGAATATAAATCAATTGTAATGGGCTCCAAAATAAAATATATATCCAAACTGGGACGTGAGATGATGATCCCTTTTTGCATTTTGATAGGAGTGTCGATTAGTATTATGGCCTGGCAGAAAGCGTGGCTGGTCTTAATTGCACTTGTTATCTTTTTCCTTTACATGGTATATCTATTCAGATCAACCCGGTATGTAATCAATGATTTTAATCTGGAAATCTATTATGGAAATTATTATCATAAGGTAATCCCGATTGCAAAGATTCGTCACATCAAAGAAACCAATGAACCCCGCAATGCTCCGGCCTTTTCCCTCGACAGATTGGAAATCATGTATGGCGATAAGGACAAAGAATATATTTCACCACTTGACAAGGCTGGATTTATAGAGCATCTGACAAGCTTGAATAATCAGATTGAACTCAAGATGAGAAAAAACAGAAGAGAAAATAAAATGTAGAATCAAGGACAAAGAGTTCAAAGTTCACAGTTCACCGCCTACCGGTCGCCCTGAGCCTGCACAATGATGGGAGTTAGGAGTTGAAGGGTTCACCGTTCACAGTTAACCAATAATCCGGCACATATCTCAGTCTGCTGCCATACCAGCTAAACATCTCTCCATCCACTATCATTACTTTTGCGGAAGGAACGAGGGACTGAAATTCATCCACATGCTTCGTGCCATACGGATAAGGTTCGCTGGATAGAAATATATAATCAGGACTCAATTCAGATAATGTAGCTGCCAAAACTTCGGGATATCGGCTTTGATTTTCAAATACATTGCGCAATCCGAAAAGCTCCAGCATTTGATGGATAAAAGTATCTCCAGCCGCTACCATCAATGGATTGTACCAAATGAAATAGGCAACCGTTTTATTTCCTGCTATCGGCGTCCATTTTTTAAAACGATTATTTACCTCAGTAATCAAAGCCATGCCTTCTGTCTCCCGATTAGTAATTCGTGAAACTTCCGTCATCATTTTAAAGGCATCCTCAAGTGTGACAATATCACTCATCCACACAGGAACATGTTTTTTTAATTCAACAATACCTTCTTCAACATTCTCTTCCTTATTACCAATGATTAGATCGGGCTGTAAGGATAGAATTTTTTCGATGTTGAAATTTTTTGTTCCGCCGACTTTCGTTACACCCTTCACTTTATCAGCAGGATGTATACAAAATTTGGTGACTCCAACTATTTCCTTATCCAAACCAATATTGAAAAGAAACTCTGTCTGCGAAGGCACCAGGGAAACAATGCGTGAGGGTGGAGCAGCAAGCTCAATAATATGACCCATTTGGTCTGTACTACTTATCCACATTTCAGGTTGGCATTGACGTGTATGGACAATGCCTGCAACCGCTACCACAACAATACCCGCGCTTAAGATGATATTGCTCTGTAAAAACCCATAAGCCATCCTCGTCGATATAATAGTCAACATCAGGAATCAGCTCATCAGCGCCGGATGAGTTTTTATTATCGTTGTCTTTCGAATCTTCCACGTGTTGTGTAAGAGAGTAGGAGTGTAAGAGAGTAAGAGAGTAAGAGCGTAAGAGAAAAGGAATGTGATTTATTCCGCCTGAATCCAGTCAATGATTTGTTGATCGTTTGGCAGCACTTTATCACCTATCATTTTATCTACTTCACCTTTAGTATTGATCAGATATTTTTGGAAGTTCCATTTTACATTACTGTCCAATACACCGTTTTTTGATTTTTGCGTAAGAAACTGATAGACGGGATCTATGTCATTACCTTTCACAGAGATCTTCGCCATCATAGGAAAGGTCACACCGTAATTTTGTTCACAAAAGGCAGCGATCTCCTCATTGGTACCAGGCTCTTGTGATCCGAAATTATTAGCAGGGAAACCAACGACGATAAAATTTTGATTTTTATAAGTATCGTAAATCTCCTGCAATTGTTTGTACTGCGGTGTATTTCCACATTCTGATGCGGTATTCACCACCATGATTTTTTTTCCAGCCAGTGTTGCAAAGTCAAATTCATTGCCATACAAATCCTGGACTTTAAACTGATAGATTGTTTCTTTTCCTGTAGGTTCTTCAACCGGCGGATTAGGATTGGAAGAGTCCTGGGGATTACTACTGCAACTGTCGAAGATGAATACAGCACTCACAATGATCATTGCATAATTTAATAAATTCATTTTGGAATTTTTTATTTGAGGTGCAAAGGTACGGTGCTTTTGGGAAGGGCGTGGGGCAAAGAGCATAGGGCACAGAGCAAAAAGTAGAGAGCACTCAACGAAGAACCGCCACCCATTTGATCTTCTTGACAAGTCTCCCCAGGATTTCGAAGTGCAACGAAGAAAACTGGGGCGGGGGTAACCTTGTCAAGTCTCCCCAGGATTTCGAAGTGCAACGAAGAGAACAGGTCGCTGAAATTTAGCGTAATTAGTGGCCACTAATGATGCGGTTATTCCTTTCTGGCATAATTTTATTCCTTCTGATACTTTATTTAGACATTGTGAGGCAGTCGCATAAAAGTCATGAGAAACATTTATCTGGTAGACATTCATTTCCTTTCCTTTTCCAAAAAAATTGTACATCATATGAAATTTAGTGGCTTTAGCTTTCTGCTTATAGAAATGAATATTCGAAGTCTCATTCTGATACTTCTTTCAGGTATCACGCTTGAGCTTTCAGGACAGCAAAGTTCCGGAGTGATGCGTGAAAAAGAAGCAAAGATTTTTACAACATCTGAGCATTCAACCTTGAGGTTGTCACGTACAGGATCGAAAAAATTTCAGCCAGCTGTGCAACCATTGGAAACGGAGGTGGCCATTTTTGTGAATCCTCAGATTGCATTTCAAACCTTTCTCGGTATTGGTGGCGCTGTGACTGATGCATCTGCAGAAGTTTTCGCTAAA
>JALYSC010000044.1 GCA_030855005.1 Bacteroidota bacterium
GATGTACACTGTACCGTGATATTGGGTGGACAATTGATATTCGGATTGGTAAAATCGTCGAGGACGATTTGCTGCACACAGGTAGCCATGTTATTACATCCATCTGTTGCTCTAAACGTTCTTTGTATGCTGTATTCATTTGGGCACGAACCTCCTATAGTCACATCAGTATAGGTGACGACAGGAGAGGTGCCGTCGGGATCTGTGGCGATAGCATTACCCGTTACTGCAGGCAGGATGGAAGAAGAACATGCAATAGTGATAGCTGGAGGACACATGATTGTTGGTGGGAGATTATCACTAATATTGTTTCCCGGAAATGTATCACTCACAGTACCTATGTTTTCCCCGAAAACCCATGCTACGTTTTCATGTTCACCGCTCATCAGAACTGTTGCTGTGAGTAATAAGGTAATGCTCTGTCCCGGAGGTATGGGTGGCATTTGATATGAGAATGCATTAGGGAATAAAGGAGGAGGACATGGGGTAACCCAGGGACAAATTTTTATCCCCGGACCAGTATAATTTATGTTCGTATATCCGTTGGGAAATGTATCATTTAGAAATATAGTACCGGTACTACTTTCTGTTCCAATATTAGTAACAGTGAATAAAAATTCTACTGTACCATTGCAAGCAGGGCCTGTGATTTCTTTTGTAAGAGTTACTTCTGTGCGACACAATTCTAAGACAAAGGCTTCCAGATCACTAGCCAGGTTATTGAAATCTCCAATAGACCAATCTGCTTCTCCTATAGTATTCATTCCTGGTTGGTATTGTACAGCGCCGCTCATAGCGATAAGATTTACTTGAGGAATGTTGGTTCCAACACCTAACATAAACATGTGTGTTTCCTCACTCTTAATCTTATTAGCCAGTTTAACCGGATTTACTATTTCTGGTGTTTGAGTAGATCCACCATTCCCGCAATCATTCCAAGTGGTGTTCCATCCTGTTGGAACACCATCAGTGAAAAAGAAAAGAAAATCAGGATTCAGCATGGCATCGGCTTTGATCATGGCATCGTGCCAATTGGTACCATTACCACTGCCACCAGAATTAGCTGGATTGTAAGTTTGGCCATTATAGGGAATCCCATCAAAATAACCCTGGATAGCATTTATAAGTGTAAGATCAATCAGTGTATAATTTGTTACGATTCTCGCTTCATTTGAAAACTCAATCAACGCCATTTGTACCTGCTGACCATTCATTGCATTTAAAAAGGCCATTACTCCACTTTCAACAAGTCCGGCATTACTACCAATGGATCCTGATTCATCTAAAACAAAAATTAATCTCATTTCAAAACAACCTGATTCAACTGCGGGATTTTGATATGGCTCAGGCATAAAGCAATTTCCACACGTAGTCTGATTGCCACTGCAATCGGTACAAGGTGCCAATATATCAGCGACAAAACATACAGTTGTATTTGCGCAGTTGGTTGGACACGTTAAATTCTCACTGGTCTTAATATAATAAGTCACTGTTTGTTGAGTGCCGGGAGCTGTAATTGTAAAAGAAGTTCCAGTGGTGGTTTGTATTGGAGCTCCGCTGCCACATCCTGCTGTATATAGTTGCCAGGTAAAACCTGGTGTCAGTGATCCTATAATGGTGATGGTGAAAGTAGAATTAGTATTAACCTGGTTAGGGGCATCAAGTACTGGAAAAGTTGCTGTCGCTCCACAACAAAAATCACAGGGGACGGCGAGATTGATATTGTTATCATCTTCCTGCCAATTATTAAGCAAATTTGAAAAATTACCACCTGCTCCATTATCATTGGTAATGACAGATCGCAGGAAGGATGGCAATCCATTTCGTGGGTCGCAATCATATTTTGCATTATCTAATTCTAAGCTGAAACGGACTACCTGTCCATCGGTGAAGGCGGTTGGTTTTTCTGAATTGGCATCAGTGTCATTATCTCCATTCCATCCTGTTCCATTATATTGAATAGCGGCGACAAAAGACCCTTGAACGGCTGGAGTGGGTTCCGGCTCCTGGTAAATAAATATCTGATCACCTTGACTGCAACCAAATGCAGAGCAACTCAATTCCGGACCATCGACATCCTGACTGGGAGATTCAGAAGTAGCAGTGATTGTAGTGACAGTTCCTATCATAACGCCCATCTCATCTCTGGCTTCCCACACATCTGGAGAAGGAGTTGTATTTCTTGAAAAAAATATTTCCGTTCCACAGGAGTAGCCTGCAGTAAAAAGAAAACTTATGGTTCCCTCTCCACTATTATCATCTCTAAATCCATCACCAGTACTATTATCCCATCCCCGGTCAGTAATATAAATGGTAGTATTAGCCACCACATCCGTCAGCAACACAAAGGAAAATGCATCCGGATCATCAGAATCGAATCCTGTAAACATAATATCTCCTGGTGCAAAGTCCGTCTGTGCACCCAGGCTATAAGGAAATAACACGAATGTCAGGCAGACGACAATTATAGCGTGATGGAAGAAGCTGCGGATAAATGCGGAGGAGTGACAACATCGGTGAAATGAAGTAGTGATAGCTGGCATATCAGTTTTTAAAGTATGCGAATCTGGTTTTTTTAAAAAGGAATAACTCCTTATCGACGCACGGGTACTTAAAAATCACGTCCGGACGAAAATAATCCAATTTTCCTTAACATCAGACCTATATCTCACAGAGTCTCATCCCTGTATTTTGTACCCTAATAACCAGGAGAAATAAAAAAGCCCCACTGTTTTTTCAGTGAGGGTAGTTCATACAGAGTTCCAATTCCATAAAGGCAATTATTGAGCCAATCAATACGAATCTATAAGGGGTTTAAATAATAAAGGGGCCTTCATGGTAGAAGACCCCTTTATTAATTGTTGGGACGATTGTCCTAGTGAAGAATCACCATCTTTTTAGTGGCCGAATACAAGCCGCTTTCCAGTCGATAATATAACACACCTGGTGTCGGAATATCTCTTGAGGTCAGCATGATTGTATTATAACCAGCCTTGTATTCACCTTCCACTACTTTCACAACTTTTCCGGCAACATCGTATACCGTCATCGTCGCTAAAGCTGCCACAGGAAGATCAAATCCAATGAGGGTCTGACCACTCCATGGGTTTGGTTTATTCTGATATAATGCGAAGTCAGTAAATGTCAAATCATTTTCGAAGGATAGATCAACATTCAAAATTTCTCCTGTCTGCGAATATGCTTCAGCTGAAGTAACCTTGCTATTAAGTCGAATCATATCTCCCAATTCACCAGCCTCGTTCACCTGTAATATCAGCACAATAGATTGTTGTTGATTTTGATTTCCTTCCACCATCTCTCCATTCCAACTCATGGTAACAATACCATTTTTCAACACACCAACATTGGACATGTCAATAGGAATATCTGTACTTCGCACATCCACAAATGTCAATCCATTCAATTCAAGCGTCCATTGGAATCCACTGGTGATCTCTGGCAAAATAAATTTGACCTCGATCAATGCTCCGGGATTCATGTCACCTTTCGATACGCCTGCCATATGCAGTAGTCGCTGACCATTTCGTGGAAGGATCTGTGTGGCATTTGCTTTTGCAGAATTATTCACATCACCAATTTTAACACCCGTAAAGGTCATGTCCTCTTGAGTATTGCTATTGAAGTCATCGATGTTGATGATTTCTGCAAACGGCCATGGATTTCCTGGTGCCAATTCACCCTGGTTTCTAATAAATCTCCAGCTTTCATTATTTGGAAATACATCATATAATCCGAGGATCAGTTTTCGGATCTCGAGAAGATCTATTGCGCTGACAGATTCGCTATTATTAGCATCCGCAGCAACATATTGGTAGCCACTCGTAAAGAGTTCTCTTCCTAATAGATGCTTTTGGATTTTCACAAGGTCAAGCGTACTGACCCCATTGCGTGCATCATCATTGCGATCAGGTACGATAGTATAGTCATATCCTGATGTAAGATTGTCAAATGTAAATTTACCATCATTGGATGTGATCACACCAGGATAGGTAGCATTAGGACTGCTGAGATTAACATTCACATTACCTACAGCATCTGTATGCTCAGTGAATATTTCCCCGGCCAGGACAAGACCTGTTTCCTCACAAACACCATTGTTATCAGTAATGATGATAAAGGTTACACAGAAATCTTTATTCCGCTCACTCCATTCAATCTGACCATTACAATTAGCATCGGATCCTGCATCAGCTACCCAGATTTCCTCAGCTATTTGTTGACCGAATTCAGGAACATTATCACACGTATAGGTGAAGCTTGGTTCGTATGATGTGCCACTGAAGCTGAATAGCAATTCCTCAGAAGGCGTACAGTCATCAAAACTGGACGCATCAAAATCACTTGCCCAAATGGTGACTTCACCATTACTTCCCATCACAACAGTACTCAATCCATTAAGACAGACTGGTGATGGATCTTTGCAATCTTCAAGGCGGAATAAATATTCACAGAAACTCACATTTCCGCATCCATCTTCAACTGTCCATCGGACTCGATGGTAGTCACCACACTCTGGTGTATTGTAAGGCAGGCCTTCATCATGAATAGATTGCATGGTGCTTTCCTGAGTATTAAATGTCAGCACTCCTTCCTTATTTTCATCTAGCACTAACTCCGTAGTGGGTTTAATCTGAATAAATTCATTTCCGTTGAATGGATAGATTTTCACATCATAAAAAACACTCTCACTACAAACTTCACGAACGGTTTGTGACAATGCTACGTGAACACTGCAACTGCTTGCATTCGGATTATTCTCACCGAGAAAAACCTGGTTGTTAGCCGGCAGTGTAATACCCGGATCATCCAGACACAGTTCGACAGGTGCAGCAGGACAAGCAAGGAATGTAGGACCTGTAGTATCTGTTACTTTGATTATCTGCGTGTATGTCCAGATGCCAAATCCGGTTTCTGAATTATACTGGCACCAGTCAATAATCTTCCATTCTCTCAATATCTTATAGCAAGAACCATCTGCGATATCATATTGATGATCTTCATATGCCACACCAATTATACTGCAGTTGTCATCATTGATTACAGGCTCACCCAGTCCTTCTAATGTCTCAGGGCATGAAGTCAGTGTGACATCACAAGGCCAGATCACTCCATCATTTGGATCAGCATTTAGACATGTTTCGTCAGAGATATAGAATGGAGTAAAATCAACAATCCAAATACGCTGTGTACAACTTCCACCTGTGTTACCACTATTATCTCTTGCTACAAATCGTCTTGTGATCAATCCAACTGCTCCTTCAGGTGGAGTACCCGGAAGATTTGCTCCTGAGCAATCCTGATAATAATTGACTGTTACCTGTAGACTGACATCGCAATTGTCTGTAGCAAATCCATCCAGTCCCCAATCAAAAGGCTGTATGTTGTCAGTATTGAAAGGATCATTGAGGATGATGTGTTCGCGGTCACTTTCTTCAAACAGACCAGCAGCTAATACATTTCCAAACAGTGCACTTAGCGGATCTTCATCAAGTGATCCATTCGCATTCCCCTCTGCATCTATGAATACTCCCTCAGTTACATTCAATGGGAATTCGCAGCTAATTGTAATCTGAGGAGGACATATTACTACTGGAGATAATTTATCCTGCACTGATACTTCTACCATGCAATAATTTATATTACCAGCCGCATCAGTTGCTTCGATTTCTACCATGATCGGACCGCTTCCAATATCGCAACAGCTAAATGGTACACACAATGCATGAAGCGTACCTGCATCATATCCATTAGTCATGCCATTCGGAATATCATCAGCACACGCACCATTAGTCGTCCAGTCAAAGTCAATACAACTAGTCATCCTCCTCGCACGAAGTGATACAGGTGAACAATTATCATGACTGCCATCATCAAAGGATGTAGCAGGCAGGAATGTAACACCGTCAGGACGATCATTAGTCAGACTGACTATCAGGTGTTGCTTACAAGCCATCGTTGGTGGTACATTATCTACTATTGTAACCTCCACCGAACATGTACTTGAATTATAACACTCATCGTACACTGTCCATATAAGAATATGTGTACCAATCGGAAGTTCATTGACTCTAAATTGATTTCCAACCTGAACTACAAATCCTTCAGGCGAGTACAAGTGGAATGTACCTAATGCGCTGCAGGAATCTACTGCAAGTGGCTTAGGAATAATTGGATTGGCATAGCAGAACCATACATCCGTATTAAGCGTGAGGTTAGCAGGACAAGACAATACCGGTCCTTCCTGATCAGCAAGTATAATAAACTGAACAAATTCCCGAATTTCCGGAACACACCAGTCAAATACCCTCCATGAGCGAATAATCTTACGACCACCCCCACAGGTGGCGAATTCATTGTCGGTGTATGTAGAAAGGATATTGCAGAAACCTGGCACATCAGACAGTTCAATTCCATCTACCATGGGCCATCCTGTATTCTCAGGACTTGGGTCATCATTACAATCTCCAAAATAATCAGCGGGGAAACGCAATGTCTCAAGCGTCAGTGGAATAATATTCAATTGTTGAACACAAGTAGCGGTATTACCAGCCGCATCCGTAGCCAGATAGGTTACCAGAATGGATCCATCTGCGCATGTTTCATAATCAAGATCAATATTGACAACCTCAATCGTGGTGCCTCCGCAATTGTCTGCCACTACAGGGAAAAATTCTGCCGGTATATCACCTGCAATGATATCATCAATCTGCAGACAATTTATATTACAAGTATCATTGCCAATAGGACATGCACACTGCAACTGTGGTGGCATCTTGTCTTCTACCGTAATGAAACCCCAGCAACTTTGACCGCTGCATCCACTGACCACAGAGACTTTAAATGTTTGTCCCACATGCATCCATGTCAATGTTGCATTTGGAATAGTGTCGCCATTCATATCGATGACATACACTACATAGTTATTATTACCTGCCTGATCGCCTGTCAGAATTAAACTGCTGACGACAATAGTGCCGCAATCATTTCCTAACGAAATATTGACATGATCGAGACAAGCAATCGCTTCACCACCCTGGATGAAAACATCTAGCGTGCCTGTAGAAGAACAATCCGGTCCGGAAGTCTCAATGACCTGCACACGGTATGGGCCACCCGGAGGCGCTGTCCAAAGTACAACGATGCTAGAGTCATTGTTTTCTATAATCGTACCGCCGCCATCAGGAAGACTCCACGCATAAGTATGAGTATCATCAAATGAAACTATCTCATACGTTGCAGTCTCACCTGAACAAACAAACGTTGGTCCGGTAATGACAGGAGCTGATTCTACACAAATTAGCACCGGATCAATGTCATCCTCTCCTGGAAGATCATTCTGATCATTATCATCCGGATTACTATCTACATCACTATTAGAAACATCGTTTCCTTCAAGATCAAATACAGCTGTGATTTCAGCCACATTAATATATACTCCCGGAGCAATATTAAGATCAGCTTGTAAAGTAATTTGAACACTTACCATCTGCCCTGGCTGAAGTCCACCGGCAGGTAGTTCTCCATTTCCCACAGACAATACGGTGCTTGCACTCTGGCCTGTACTTCCTGCTACACCAGCCACCCAGTCGAGGTCATTAAGACTAAATCCATCAGGTATATAATCGGTGACAGTAATGGATCCAACTGCAAGGAGCCCTTCGTTGGTAATTGTTATTGTAAAGTTTACATTATCTCCACCTGCGATAGGATTCTGTCCCGGATCAAGTGATTTAGACAAGGATAAGTCAAGATTACATGCACCTGCTACTTCAATAATTTGAGAACAGCTCGCTGTATTCTGACATTCATCTGTACTTAGCCAGGTGCGTACAATGGTATAATCATTGAGGCACGTCCCAGCTATGGTTACATCTGTATTGTCCAGCGTTGGAGTACCACCACAATTATCAGTGACCATCGGGTATCCCGTGTTTTCCGGACTTGTATCATCTCCAGGCATCAGCGTTATATCCGGAGGACAAGTAATGGACGGTGGTGTGTTGTCATTTACAAAAAATGTTTGGATGCAGGTTGCCGTGTTTCCACATTCATCAGTTGCTAGATAACGCCTGGTCATAGTGAAACTGTTAGCACAAACTATACTCACTGTGACATCACCCACATGTGTAATGATTGGTGTGCCTTCACAATTATCAGATGCTGTCACACTGTTGACATCCGCTGCAGGTACCTGGTTGGCACATTCAAAAGTTGCATCGGGTGGACATGTGATCGAAGGTGGTACATCATCAAACACAGTGATGATTCTTGCGCAGGTTGCGCTATTGCCACATACATCAGTGGCTCTATAGGTGCGTGTGATTTGATATCTGTTGACACAGGTAAAATCAGAAGTAACATCCTCAGATGTAATATCCACTGTACCTGAGCAATTATCAGATGTTGTGACGTCCGATGGGCTTGCCAGAGGGACCTCAAAATCACATGTCACTGTGATATCACCAGGACATGCTATCGTTGGAACAGTATTATCGTTTACAAAAATTGAATGCGAACATTGTGCTGTATTTCCACACAGATCACTTGCCTGGTAAGTGCGTATTACTGTCAGTCTGTTAGCGCAAGTCTGATTGACAGTGACATCGCTGATAAATCCTACAATAGTGACCCCACCACAATTATCAGATGCTGCAATACCTGCTGTATTGACAGGAGGCACATCGGTGACGCAGGATACACTTACATTAGCCGGACATGTGATATCTGGCAATACATTATCATTGACGGTTATCGTTTGAGCGCATGTAGCAGTATTACCGCAGAGGTCACTTGCCTGATAAGTACGTATGACAGTAAGTCGGTTAGTACAGGTTTGATTGACAGTCACATCACTGATAAAGCCAACGATCGTAACACCACCACAATTGTCAGAAGCAGTCACACTTCCTGTAGCTACCGGTGGTACATCAGCGTCACAAGTGACTGTGACCGGAGCAGGACACGTGATAGAAGGAGGCACATTATCATTGACCGTAATGGTTTGGATACACGTGGATGAATTACCGCATAGATCTGTAGCTCTATATGTCCTGTTGATTGTAAATCTATTGGCACAGGTTTGATTGACAGTGACATCACTTATATGCTCTTTTACTACCATGCCACCACAATTATCAGAGACAGTTGCAGACCACATATTGACAGGAGGTACATTATTGGCGCAGGTTACTGTCACATGTTCAGGACACGTAATAGTTGGAGGTGTCTCGTCAAATACAGTGATGCTCTGTGTACAGGTGGCTGAATTGCCACAAGCGTCAATCGCTCTATAGGTACGTAAGAGTGTAAATCTGTTGGTGCATGTTGCATTCGTTATGGCATCACTGACATGCATGACCGTTACTACTCCACCACAATTGTCAGATGATGTGGCGGACATTGTATTGATAGCCGGTATCTGACTGGCACATTCAAAAGTTGCATCAGGTGGACAAAAGATAACTGGTGGTGTATTATCTATGACAGTAATTGTTTGAGTACATGTGGCCGAATTGCCGCAGAGATCTGTTGCACGATATGTGCGAGTCAACACAAACCTGTTGGCACATGTCATATTAGTTGTGATATCCGGCAGCACAATGACTGTTGCCATGCCTCCACAGTTGTCCGAAACATTGACCGATGCGGTACTAGGTGCAGGAACATCGCTTGCGCATGTAACCGTAACGGGTGCAGGGCAGGTTAGTACAGGAACCATATTATCAAACACTGTAATTGTCTGGGCACAGGTTGATGAGTTTCCGCAAGCATCTGTTGCTCTATATGTGCGTGTAAGTGTAAGCCTGTTTGTACAGGACATATTAGATGTAACGTCGCTTACAAATGTGAGTGATGGTACACCCCCACAATTATCACTTGCAATAACAGCGGTGGTTGAAGGAATAGGTACCTCCTGTGCGCATTGTACTGTAACCGTAGCCGGACATGTTATAGATGGCGGAACATTGTCTACAAATGAAAGCAATTGTATACAACTATCCCTGTCGGTCGTCGTCGTTACAGTATCTCCATCAAAGTCTATTATATAATACCGGGTGATGGTAAGTGTATCGCCGATACAGCCATCGCCACCATTACTCACATCCTGATTGTACAATAAATATGCTGGTGAACCACAACCAGAGATGCCGATGAGCGAATTGTCAGGATCGGGTAATTGGCTTATGCATGTATATAATGTATCACCAATGTTACTACAATCCAGAACGAATCCGCCAATAGCCAGAATGGAATCAACTGCATGAACACATCCCTGCGATTCAATTGGCAGGTCTGCCCAAGTGACGGTGACAAAGTACTCCGAGCCATCCAGATCTACAGTAATCGTTTGCGTAGTTTCACCGGTTGACCAGATAAAATTATACATACATCCGACAGCCGCACTTGTAGTTATGGCAGTCAGATCGAGTGAATCTCCATTGCACATCGTATCAATTGCTACTGTAAATGTTGGATATACAATAACATACGTAGTGTCCGTAAGGATTGTATCTATGGCCAGACACTCATTATCACCCGGCATGGCAGACACGATATAAGTAAAAGTATCTCCGGCACAGGAAGTAACCTCTCCAAAGATGGCGATATCATAAAAGAAGGTACAAATGGTACTGTCACCATTGCAACTTTGCAGGTTATCAAGATTTGGATCATCAGGGCTTGACCACATTACGGAATCTGCACCAAATACTTCGATGAAAACATTACAGGGTTCTATCGTTGACGCCGGAGGTGCATTTATATTTGAAATGGCATCGACGGATACTCCGGTAACATTATTACCAGATTTACAGGAGAGCACGACAAATCTATTTCCTGCTCCCGAGGTAAGACACAAGGGAAGATCCGAGCTTTGGCCCCCGGATTGCGTGAAAGGCCACGTTGTCGCTGTATTGCCTGTGCATGCAAACATATTGAGCGTATCAGCATAAAACTCACCCGCTGTAGCTCCGCTTCCTATATCATCTATTGACAGTCCTATATCCTGATCCCCAAGTTGTACGACAAACTCAAAACATCTTTGATTGGATGGAGCCAGGTCACAACATTCACTCTCCCGAGAACGCTGCATGATGAGGAAGATCTCATCAAAATTTTCGTTTCCACCACCGCCGCCGCCATATTGAAATGCAGTCTGCGAAAAGTCGAGGAAATATAAGGGGACATCTGCATCACAGGCTGCAGGATCACTGCTACCCGTATTGTCTGCACAGCTATATGTACCCGAAGCAATAAAAATGGTGTCGCATACATTTGTCGGATCTACCAATGCAATATCAAATGATGTGCCGCTGGCAAAAGGTCCGAAATACCAAAACTCAAGCGTGTCAGCACCAACACCTGTAATTACCAATGGTGCGATGGTGGTAGCTGGCTCTACTTGCGTATTGATGTTATTAATTCTCCGGCCCCGGTTGGTGGGCACTTGTCCGGTCAGATCCACGACATTAAGCGTGGTCCCCGTCAGGTCTTTAACCCGAAAAGCAACAAAGTATCCAGCGGGCAGACCTACGGCATTACAGTAGGTGAACACACCCGAGACTTCGGTATCACATTGTGCAGAGAGAATAGTTGGCTTTAACGAAATCGTCAAAAGCAGCAGGCCAGTCACGAGCAGACTTAGCCTACGAGGGGTAGGTGTAGTTTCCATAAGTTTTGAGATAATCAATAATCGCAATCAAAAAGCTCTCGCCTTTCAGGGCTAAA
>JALYSC010000406.1:0-1760 GCA_030855005.1 Bacteroidota bacterium
GAACAGCACCTGTCATCTCTTGCCCGCAAAGTACTACCGCGCCTTGTGCAAGCCAGGTCCCTCCTGTTAATACAGCTTCAGTAATAGCTTCAGACAATTGCGGAGGATCACCTGTAATAACTTTTGTCAGCGATGTCACAACAAATCAAACATGCGTAAATCGTTTGACTTTAACCCGTACTTACAGAGCTACAGATGATTGTGGTAATTCAGCAACCTGCTCTCAGACAATTATTGTCTTTGATGATATTGCACCTGCGATTACTTGCCCGACTAACCTTACCGTACAATGTGCTAACCAGGTTCCTGCAGCCAATACAGGAGCAATAGTCACATCCGACAATTGCGGCGGCACAGTAACAGTTACCTCAACAGATGCAACTACTAATCAGATTTGTGCAAGTCAGTTCACGGTAACAAGAACGTATAGGGCTACAGACCTTTGCGGAAACTCAGCAACCTGTAATCAGATCATTACTGTGTTCGACAACACACTGCCGGTTATTACCTGTCCTGCTAACGTAACGGTATCCTGCGCAGCAGATGCACCCGTTCCTAACACAGCCAGCGTAACCTTTAGTGATAATTGCGGTACAGCAACAGTGACACATCTTGGAGATGTGACCACTAATCAAACATGCCCTAATAATTTTATCATCACCCGTACATATAGAGCTATAGATCAGTGTGGTAACTCTGCAACCTGCTCTCAGGTAATTACGGTAGCGGACCTGACTCCTCCCGTAGCTATTTGTAATGACTTTATGATCGAATTTGGTAATCAGTCTTCTGCAACCATTACACCTGAAGATATTGATAATGGTAGTACAGACAACTGCGGAGGTGTTACCCTTTCATTATCACAAACAGAATTTACATGCGAACAATTTGTAGGCGTGAATTCTATTCCTGTAACGTTGACAGTCACTGACCAATGCGGTAACTCATCAACTTGTATAGCCAACGTTGCCGGAATAGGTGGTCTGCTGGAAATAGAATGTCCGGATGATATTACCATTAATCTCGGACCTGGTGAATGTTCTGCATTTGTCAATTATGTTGTTACAGCATCTTCTTTATGTGGTGGCACCATGGTTGAGATAACTCAAATTGATACATCAGGTCTCACTTCAGGTGATGCATTCCCAATAGGTGTTACAGTTCAGACTTACATAGCAACGAATGGGTCAGATACAGTTTCCTGTTCCTTCAGCATCACTATTATCGAATGGGACGGTCCGGTTTACCTGGCTTGTAATGATACTGTCAACGTCAGTGTAGATGCCAATTGTGAAGCGCATCTTTTCGCGGATATGATTCTCGAAGGTGACAACTATGGATGTTACGATGACTTCATCATCACTGTCGAAGATTACGGCAGTGATACAGGATGGATTGTCATCGTAGGTCTTCCAATCAATAATTGTTACACGATTACTATTACAGATCCTGAAACGGGTAATTCATGCTGGGGTACAGCCTGTCTTGAAGATAAATTACCTCCACAGCTCATCTGCGCTTGTCCTCCGGGATCTGATGCAGACTCCTGCACTATTTCCTGCCTGGATGTCGATCAGCTGGCGGCAGGTAATATTCCACCAAATCTATATCCTGAAGTTATTGAAAACTGCGGTGTCTATTCGTTAGAAATAGCCGAATTAATCGTCGATGATCAGGGATGTGGAGAAGGAGGCATTACCATCACTTGGGTAGTCATAGATAGTAGTGGATTGTCCGATACGTGTATCCAGGAATTTAAT
>JALYSC010000406.1:1770-3446 GCA_030855005.1 Bacteroidota bacterium
GGTGAATGTGGATCAAGCAGTCATCCAAGTGTAACAGGATGGCCAACGGTCAATGGAATTAATCTTACAGATGAAGCCGGATTGTGCAATTTATTTATGGGCTATTGGGATAAACTACTGCAGGACTGTGGTGGTGGAGTCAAGATCCTTCGCACATGGACAGTGCTTGACTGGTGTACACTGGAACTGGTAGAAGGCACACAAATTATTAAACTCAGTGATGATCAGGGACCAGTCTTAACCTGCCCTGCTAATATCACAGTAGGAACTGATTTCTGGTATTGCTATGCTAATGTCAGCGTTCCGAAGCCAATCGCTTATGATGCATGCAGTGACGTTGTGAATTTTAGTTTATCAGTTAGCGGAGGATTGGTTGTGCAGTTTGGAAATAATTTTGTTGTCAATGGTCTTGAACTCGGAACGCATATCGCGATCTGGACAGTGACCGACCTGTGTGGTAACAGCAGTACATGCAGTTTCACAATAACTGTAGAAGATGATGTAGTGCCTGTTGCTAATTGCGACTATCATACAGTCGTCAGTTTGACTAATGATGGACCATTCGGTATAACACTTGTACCTGCTTCTGTATTCGATGATGGTAGTTATGATAATTGTGGTCCGGTAACTTTCCGTGCACGACGTATGGACAGTTGTATTGATTTTGACTGGACCACTAATGGAGCTTGTGAAGATGATACACCTGATGGTTTTGTCAATTCAACTGACAGAGGTACTATCCGTAGAGATTGTGTTCCATTTGCATGTTGCGATGTCCCTCGTGTAGGATCCAGATCAGCTCCAATTATGGTTGAACTGGAAGTAACAGATCTCGCCGGCAATGTCAACTATTGTATGGTAGAAATAGAAGTGCAGGATAAAATATCTCCGTTTATCGAATGTCCTCCGGATATTTCGGTAAGCTGTGAATTCTGGTTCCATGTAGAAGAAAATACTTTCCGTGATGCTAATCATAATGGCCAATTGGATGAAGATCCGTTAAGCGGGATATTTGGTAATATGCTGGATGCAGCTGCTTACAATGATGATGAGTCTGCACGTCAGCCAATCATCATTGATGATCAGGGTAATACAGAATTCAGTCAGCCTCATTACTGGGGTATTGATGGTTGGGCAGATGATAACTGCGAAGCTGATCTTGAAGTCAGAGTACGTGTAATCAGTGATTGTTCAGGTGATGCACTTCCAGGCAATGCGCCTCCGGGAGCAGTTAAGTTGATTGAAAGAAGATTCTCTGCAAGAGATTCTGAAAATTCAGTGCCGGCTTCATGTACACAACGAATCTGGGTTATTGATTTCAACCCATTCTATATTACAGATCAAAATTGTAATAATAACAACCCTAATGATGGTGTCATCTGGCCATGTGATCTGTTGATCACCGATTGTCCCAATGAGTTCGGTGATCTCGGTGAACCAGTCATTTTCTCTGATGCATGTAATCTCATCGGTGTCAGCTATGAAGACACTCGTTTTGAAATAGCTGATGGTGCCTGCTTCAAGATCCTCCGTGAATGGAAGATCATTGATTGGTGCCAATATGATCCACAGACGGGATACGGATTGTGGACGTACGTACAGGTGATCAAAGTTCATGATGAGACAGCACCAGTATTTGCCAACTGTCCTGCTGGTCCTGTTACACTTTGTGTTGC
>JALYSC010000407.1 GCA_030855005.1 Bacteroidota bacterium
TACTTGACTTTTGCCTTGCCATCAGTATACGTAAATATCCTGGTTCCATTACCGTTAAGCTCTCAGTGGACAATACCTACTCTCCGGTGTATTGACTCGATGTACGTGAGTCCTTAGTCAAAGCTTAGTGAATATGGTAACGTAATAGACCATGTAATTCGTCTGACGCTCCCTATATCATCAACAGGTCCTTTTTTGGCAACAGTCACAGATTTAACATATCTCAACCAGTCTGACCAGGCATCAATTGCCCGGATTCATTCCAAACTCGTGCAAGTGGAGCATCAAAAGTCACTGAGTTAATAATAACTATTGAGCCATCCTGTTTTTTTGGAAATATATTGACTATTGATGATTAAGGGTCTTATCAATGGATGATTTCACTTTCTATATCTTTGCCATCCAACCTGATAAAACCAGCACCTCCCATGGTAAATAAAGTAATCCTGATCGGCAACCTAGGCAGAGACCCTGAAGTACGCTACCTGGAAGGAAATGTAGCTGTCGCTAAATTTTCCGTCGCTACTAATGAAAGCTATAAAGACAAAAAAGGAGACTGGCAGACCGCGACAGAATGGCATGATGTGGTCGCCTGGAGAATTCTGGCCGAACGTGCTGAGAAACAGCTCAAAAAGGGCAGCCAAATCTACGTTGAGGGAAAACTTACTCATCGTAAATACCAGGACAAAGATGGAAATGACAGGTATGTTACAGAGGTCGTGGCCAATAGCTTCAGAATACTGGATCGACGTGCCGCAGGGCCTGGAGGTCATGAGGATGATTTTCACGGAGAAGAGCCCATGAATGAAAATCCAGATTCGATCAATATTGGAGGTTCCAATACTAGTGGCGAGCAACACGCCGATGATGACCTCCCTTTCTGATCTCACTCGCCGATATCTTCTGATTTAAATCCTCCGGATTGGATACTGAACCCTTTTTGTACGTCTTGGTCGCCTTCTTTAGCTGGGGTATGGCAGGTGGTTTTATGCTTCTTCTCGTATTGCTGGCATGCTCAGCACTTATCAGTGGCTCAGAGGTAGCTTTCTTCTCCTTAGACAGCAATCAGTTAAAACAACTGGCAGAAGATCATGATGCTGCAGGTCAGCGTATTCTTTCACTCCGTGAGAAACCCCGCCGATTACTAGCCACCATATTGATCACCAATAATCTGGTAAATATCGGGATAGTGATTCTTTCATATTATCTAATTCATCTCATCCTTCCCGAAAAAACACTTTTTGGATGGGGCACTACTTTTAGTACGTGGTCTTTGACTCAGTGGCTTGATCCTTATCAATGGTCGGGGGTACTTGGTTTCTTAATTTCTGTTGTAGGCATTACATTTCTGCTTGTTCTTTTTGGCGAGGTCGTTCCAAAAATTTATGCCAACATCAATAATGCAGGTCTTGCACGCATGATGAGCGCACCTATTAATATATTGATGACTTTGCTCTCACCTCTTAACAAGATGTTAGTCAAATGGGGAAACAGCATAGAACGCAAACTTGGAAAAGATACCAATCTCGGTGCGAATAAAGAAGATATTGATAGGGCTATCGATCTCGCTGTTTCAAAAGATAAAGATTCAGAGGTAGAAGCAGAGATACTCAAATCGATAGTTACATTTAATGACGTCGCTGTCAAACAAATCATGCGATCCCGCATGGATATAATTGCACTCGATGCAACTTACACGCTGGATGAGATGATGTCAATAGTCAGGGAAGCAGGATATAGTAGAATTCCAGTTTTTGAAGAACAACTTGATAACATCAAGGGAATCTTATATGTCAAAGACCTGATCTCTTACCTCAACCATGAAGATCCTCCTCATGCATGGCCTGAATTAATACGCTCTGAAGTTTTGTATGTGCCTGAAGCACGTAAGATTAATGAGCTACTAAAAGATTTCCAGCGCGAACACCTGCATATGGCTATCGTCGTCGATGAATATGGAGGTACATCAGGCCTCGTCACCATGGAGGATGTGATAGAAGAAGTCATCGGTGATATTAAAGATGAATTCGATGAAGACCAGGAACTGGAATACAGAAGGCTGAGCGATACGGAATTTATTTTTGAAGGAAAGACGATGCTGATAGACGTGTGTCGCATCATGGATGTCGACAAATCAAGTTTTGAGGCTGTCGATGGACATTCAGATTCCTTAGCGGGTCTCATCCTTGATCTCCACGGAAAGATGCCTGTTGTGGGTCAAAAAATTTCACTGCCACCGTTTGCTTTCACAGTCTTATCAGTCTCTCCGAAAAGAATAGAAAGAATCAAAGTGCAGATCGATACGAAATGAAATATATTTCAACTCTCGTTACAATCATATCCCTCTTCATGATCGGTTGTCAGGAGACATCGCCTACTCCTAAACCACGTGCGTATCCGAAAATTGAATTTCCTGAAAGAAAATATAGGGTCTATGAAATGCAGGGTTGTCCTGTGAAGTTTGAGTACCCCTCTTATGCACAGATAAAACCGAAAGAACAGGCATGCTGGTTTGATCTTGTGATCAGCTCCCTTAATGCACGAATACATTGCAGTTATATACAAGTGAATAACCGCGAAGGATTTGATGATCTCGTCGGAGATGCATTCGTGATAGCTGATAAGATTAATGAGCGATCCAATTACATGGAACAGGCTTTAATTGGAAATGATCACGATGTCAATGGACTTATGTTTATATGGACCGGACCCGCTGCATCACCGGTACATTTCTTTTTATCAGATACTATGCATCATTTTTTTAAAGCTGCATTATATTTTGATTCAAAAGTAAATCCTGATAGTCTTGCTCCGATATCAGCTTTTATTCGGGAAGATATTAATCACATGATTACTTCCTTTGAGTGGAAGACTAAATAAAAAACGCCTGTCTTTCTTTTAAGACAGGCGCATCAAAACAAAACGAAAAACCAACTATATTTTTACGATGATATCGTCATCGATTATAATCCTTTCTTTAAACGCACGGGTATATCGAGATATTTACCGTTTCTGAAAACTTTTAGTTGTACTGAATCACCAACCTTGGCGAGTTCAATTTTACTTTTCAGGTCTTCAAACGTTCTAAGTTTTTTACCATCAATTTCTACTAGAACATCATTGGGTAGTATTCCTGAGTACTGCGCTGCACTACTTTCTCCTACTGCATCAACTAATAGTCCTTCGCTGATCTGGATACCAAGCTCTTTTGCCAAGCCTACATCTAATACAAACACCTCAACCCCTAAAGATGTTCGCTCTATGTCACTACCATTTTTAATTATGTCGTTGGCTATACTAATTGCCAGATTGATAGGGATGGCAAAGGAATATCCTGCATAACTACCTGTCTGAGAGGCAATTGCAGTGTTAATTCCAAGCAATTTTCCACTCGCATCCACTAATGCACCCCCACTATTGCCCGGATTAATGGCTGCATCAGTC
>JALYSC010000408.1 GCA_030855005.1 Bacteroidota bacterium
CGACTACAGCGAACAATAATTAAGGAGCAATCATGCCAACCAAAAAATTTATCGAGTTAGGTGAAATGTCAGATACAGATCTGACAGCGGAATTGAAGCAGATCCATGCTCAATACCAAAAATTGAGCTTTGATCACACCATCAAAGGATTGGACAATCCAATTACACTCCGCAATACCAAAAAAGATATCGCACGTCTCAACACAGAAATCCGTCGCCGCGAAGTAGTTGCGATGACACCAGAGCAAAGTGCAAAAAGATCTAAAATCAGACAACGTCGTAAAAAAGCTTAACGAGGTCATGGAAGTAACAGAAGTAAAACTCAAGAAACAACGTGTTGGCGTTGTCGCCAGTAATAAAAGTGATAAAACAATCACAGTAGTCGTAGAGCGTAAATTACGTCACCCGATCTATGGCAAATTCGTAAAACGCAGCAAGAAATTTCATGCGCACGACGAATTGAATACATGCGGCATAGGTGACTTAGTGAGAATCGTTGAATCACGTCCATTGAGTGCAACCAAAAGATGGCGCCTTGTGGAAGTTATTGAGAAAGCGAAATAATAAAAGCAGGAATTTAATTCAAATTTATATACATCATGATACAGCAGGAATCAAGACTCAATGTGGCAGACAACAGCGGTGCAAAAGAAGTACTCTGCATCCGCGTACTGGGAGGATCTCACAGGAGGTATGCTTCCGTCGGTGACAAGATCGTCGTATCTGTTAAAGACGCTGCACCAGGTGGTTTGAAAAAAGGGCTGGTATCAAAAGCAGTAGTTGTTCGTACCAAAAAAGAGATCCGTCGCAAGGATGGTTCTTATATCAGGTTCGATGACAATGCAGTTGTCCTCTTAAATGCAGCAGATGAGCCAAGAGGCACACGCATCTTCGGCCCTGTGGCCAGAGAATTGAGAGAGCGCGATTACATGAGAATTGTATCGTTGGCACCAGAAGTACTTTGATTACAAAGAGATTTGCAATAGTTAAATAGCGATGAGCACAAAAAAAACAAATAACACACCAGTAAAAGGAAAACCTTTTATCAAGAAGGGTGACCTCGTGATGGTTGTGGCTGGTGCAGATAAAGGGAAAAAGGGCAATGTCATGGAAGTATTTCATGCCAGACAGCGCGTGATCGTGGAAGAAGTGAACATCGTGAAGAAACACCGCAAGCCAACCCAAAACACACCCGGCGGGATCGTGGAAATTCCCGCTCCCATCCATGTATCTAACGTAATGCTGTTAGACCCTAAATCGGGAAATCCGGTTAGGGTAGGACGTAAAGTCGTTGACGGCAAGAGCGTACGTTTTTCTAAACAATCCGGAGAAATCATTAAGTAATGAGCTACCAACCTAGATTTAAACAATATTATGATACCGTTGTAGCTCCCAAACTGATGGAGCAATTCGGTTATTCATCAAAAATGCAGATTCCTCGTCTCCTCAAGATTTCACTTAACCAGGGGATCGGTCAGGCTACACAGGACAAAAAACTTGTGGATGTCTACCAACAGGAATTGACTACGATAGCAGGGCAAAAAGCTGTAGCAACGATCGCTAAAACTTCCATCTCCAACTTTAAGCTGAGAGAAGGAATGCCGATCGGTGTACGTGTAACATTGCGCAAAGAGAGAATGTATGAATTCCTAGATCGACTGATCACAGTGACTCTTCCACGGGTTCGTGACTTTCAGGGAGTTAGCGATAAGAGTTTTGATGGAAGAGGAAACTATTCTTTTGGAGTGACAGAACAAATCATTTTCCCTGAAATCGATCTGGATAAGATTACAAAGATCAATGGTATGGATATCACGTTTGTGACAAATGCACAAACTGATGCTGAAGCATTCGCACTGCTCAAGGAAATGGGCATGCCTTTTAAAAATCAGAATAAAAACTAAGGAGTCCGCATGGCAAGGAAATCACTTATAGCTAGAGAGGTCAAGAGACAAAGACTCGTCGCAAAGTTCGCTACGTTGAGAAAACAACTCAAAGAAGAGGGCAAGTGGGATGAACTGGACAAATTACCTCGCAACTCATCCAAAAAACGTCTTCACAACCGTTGCCAACTTTCTGGACGTCCGAAAGGGTACATGAGAAGATTTGGTTTATGCAGAAACATGTTTAGAGATATGGCTCTTGCAGGAAAACTTCCAGGTGTCACTAAAGCCAGCTGGTAATAACAACAACAAGTATTTATTAATCCATTATTGAATATTCATGGCCGTTACAGATCCAATCGCAGACTATCTTACCCGCCTTCGCAATGCGCAGCAGGCTCGCCATAGGATAGTAAGAATTCCTGCTTCTAAATTGAAAAGGAAGATCACTGAGATCCTCTATGATCAGGGTTATATCCTGAAATACAATTTCGAAGGTGAAGGAAAAGATGCCGTCATCAACATAGCAATCAAATACAATGCAGAGACGAAACTTCCTGTGATCAAAGAATTAGGTCGTCTGAGCAGACCAGGTCTCCGGATGTTTGCAGCATCCGATGAGTTGCCACGTATTATCAATGGCCTTGGTGTAGCGATTATCTCTACATCGCATGGATTAATGACTGACAAAGAAGCCCGCAAACAAAAATTGGGTGGTGAGTGTCTTTGTTATGTGTACTAAGAAAACAGTATCGAATTTATATTCATATTTAAAATAATAACGTCGTGTCACGAGTAGGTAATTTACCCATCAGTCTTCCAAATGGTGTTGACATCCAGATTGCCAAAAACAATGTGGTTACTGTCAAAGGACCTAAAGGATCATTGCACGAGCATATTGATCAGGATATCACTGTCAAAATGGAAGAAGGTCAGATGACTTTCTCCAGACCTACTGATCAAAACAGGCACAAAGCACTTCATGGTCTTTCCAGAGCCCTCGTCAATAATATGATCGTAGGCGTCACAGAAGGATTCACACGCAAACTGGAGCTTGTGGGTGTAGGGTACAGGGTCACGAATACCGGCAATCTCCTCGAGATCATCGTAGGTTATTCGCACCCAATTTATTTCTACGTTCCCGACGAAGTCAAAGTAGAAACTAAATCTGAAAAAGGTGCTAATCCAACCATCATCCTAACCTCTAACGACAAACAGTTATTGGGCCAGGTTGCTGCCAAGATCAGAGCCTATCGTAAACCAGAGCCTTACAAGGGCAAGGGCATCAAGTACTCAGATGAGTTGTTGAGAAGAAAAGCAGGTAAGACATCAGGTAAAAAATAAGCACGGTTAAAATCCTTATCCATTATGGCATTAAGTAAAACAGCAAGACGTAAAAGAATTCACAACCGGATTCGTAAAAAAATGGAAGGCACCAGCAGCCGTCCGAGACTTTCCGTCTATCGCAGCAACAAACAAATCTATTGTCAAATTATTGATGACAGTAACAGCATAACACTTGCGTCTGCATCATCTTCTGATGAGGCAGTTAGTGGT
>JALYSC010000409.1 GCA_030855005.1 Bacteroidota bacterium
TTTGATGAATCAAATAAAGGGGCAGATGAATCTTCAATTAAACAATCAGCTGAATAATCAAATTCAAAATTTTCAACCTCAACTCAACCGGACTCCGCTTGAGTGATAATGGAATTAGCGAGTTCGGGCTGGAACGTAGGCCTTTCGGGTGCGTTTGATTTTACCTGCAAGAACCGGTAAAAGTATAGTTATTCCAATTATTGTTATTAATCCTAACATAAAAAAACCTCCTTTCTAAAGAGTCAGCAAATCAAGTGCAACGGCTGCGGACCATGCTTGTTGTCGGCAGCTTTGTTTTCCCCATTTATTTTCATACGGAGCATATTTTCCATCAGCTGTTGTGATATATAATTCGATAGGGGAATTGAAGTATTCAATCGGTTTGAGTGCTGCAAGTCTCAGCTTTTCTGCTTCCTCAACATAGCCCATGTTCACCAGTCCTTCATGAGCCATGCCATTTAGCTTGGGCCAAAAACTACCGTTATGGTAGGAATCTTTATCGGCATTGAAAATTGCGGATTTGGTACTCATCGTTCGAATACCGGCATTTGCGTCAAACATATCCGGTAGAAAAGAGCGCTCAACCAGCTCGGGAATAAATTTCTTGTCTATTACAGACTCAAATTTTCCATCTTTTTCATATGCTGCCCAGAGAAGCAGAAGGGGATTGCCGGTAACTGTCCGGATTTGATTTTTCCGACCATCCAGTGCTTGGGAGGGGAAATTGTAGTCTTCATCTTGGAACATAAAGGAGTCGTTGAACCTTGTTTTAATTTTCTCAGACTGTTCGTTTAGTTTATTTGAGAAATGTTTTGAGTTAAGATTATTTACTTTTAAGTCAGCATAATAATCAGCCCAAAGTTTGAGGGCGAGCCATGCATAGCCTTGTACTTCAACAGGTGCGATAGGGTAAAGTGGAAATTTACCGTTCTCCTGAGTCAATGACTCATGTGAATCGGTCCAGGATTGGACGACCAAGCCGCCGTGAATTCTCTCTTTTGACAATTCGTACTCCAAGAGACCGTCTTTATCCCGGTCACCATAAGTAATCATCCAGTTAAGTCCTTTTTCAACAGCTGGAAGGGCTTTTAGTAAAAAAACGCTGTCACCAGTCAGCCTCCAATATTTGTATATAGCTATTAACCCCAAAGGAGTTGAATCAATGGAGTCATAATTACGGATAACATTGTCGGGATAGAGATACCATGGTCGTGGCCTGTTGATGAGATTTTCGTATTTATCTTTTCTGTATTCGTGGATAAATTTTCCGGGCTCCTCACCGCTTTCGATGTTGCTAGTCCGTCCCTGAAGAGTAATGAGGGTAGTCAGTGCACTTTTGCACATCTCCATAAGTGGCTTATTATCAAATGCCTTAGCGCTTTCAGGATTTTCACACACCTTGAGAAGTTTGAGGATAGTGATAAAACTGTCCCGGCCAAAAATGCAGCCAAATCTTTCTTCCTTACTTGATGCATTTATCCCCTCATCAGTTGCAAAACTGAGCATGGAGTTGTAAATGTTAGTCCGTAGTGTGGAATCAATCATGTAGGTCTTCAAACTCATTAAGAGAGTTTTGGGTTACCTCCTTTTGTGGGGATTAGGATAGATTTGTATGAATATTGTAGGAAAATCATATGGGCAGAGTAAGAAGAATGTATCATGTTGAAAAATGGTTGTCAAGCTTGTGGAGCGTATATTAGATTACCGGGGTATTATTTTACGCTGCATTGAAAGAATATTTTGATACATATCTGTTTTGGAAGTCTTCTTTTGAGTTTTAATGCTTTTCTGAAGTATGGCTTGATAAACCATTTCATATTCATCCGTCATTTTTTCAACATTGAAATTCTGCAAAGCATATTTTCTGCAAAACTTCCTGTCAATTTTGTTGATATTCTTAATTGCTTCGGCCATTTCCTGGTTTGTTTTTACAATAAAACCATTCTTGCCGTTTTTAATCAGCTCAGGAATTGAACCACGTTTGAATGCTACTACGGGTGTACCGCAGGCCATTGATTCAATCATCGTAAGTCCAAATGGCTCCTCCCAGCAAGCCGGATGAATAAAAGCAAGAGCATGCGTCATAAGCCGGTTCCTCTCAGTCTCCGTTACTTCACCAATCCACCTAATTTGATCATTAAGTTGAGATTTAATTTTTTGTTCAAAATAAGGTTTGTGGATTTTATCAAGTTTGGCAGCAATAATTAGTTTTTTATTCAGCATTTGCGCGACAGCAATTTCGTGGTGCAAGCCTTTTTTTGGAGCGATCCTGCCAACATATAGCAAATAATCTTCACTTATTTCTGAGAAAGGATAATGCTGCATATTAAATCCATGATAAATTGTCGCAACATGATTAATTACTGAATTTTTAGGGACCTGCGCATCTGATATCGAAACAAGATATGGGTTATTCAAATTTTCATATAATTCCTGATTTCCGGGATCAATGGGTCCGTGCAGCGTTGCGACCACTGGAGTTTTTGCGAGATTTGCTGTCGGGATACTGAAAGGGAGATTGTGGTCATGGATTATATCAAACTCATCCTGACGTTGGTAGGGAATACCTATGCCCATCAAACGGATGGAATTTATCTGGAAGTCATCGAGCTTAGCCTGTCTTAAGTGTGTCGGGTAAATAGGGACGAGGCGTGCGCCCGTTAGTGAGTCACCGCTTGCAAAAAGAGTTACATCGTGTCCTCTTTTTACGAGTTCTTCAGTGAGCGCTGAGACTACTCTCTCTGTACCTCCATAAGTCTTCGGAGGGACTCTTTCAATAAGAGGAGCGATCTGTGCAATTTTCATAAACCCTCAGTTAGATATCATAAAGTTTAGAATTTCTAAATAAGACAAGAAACAAAGAAACGTAAGGAAAGGGAAAGAGGGAAGCTAACTAATAACTTATAACAGCTAACTTATAACATAATAAAAAGTAGTCAGTAGTCAGTTAATGAACTTTTTTTTCATCAGCTCCCACAGATCGGGATAGTCTTTGTCATAGCCAAGAGTCCAGATGGCTATTCCTCTGAAGTCACGTGTATTGGCAAAATCATATTTAATTCCTATTGATTTTTCGTTCTGAAACCACACTTGATGATCGACACCTGTTTTTTTATCTTTATACCAGCACCATGGCTCTTTTGCGTAATCATCGAACTTGCACTGGTTTTTCTTAAAATCCTTGAATTCCTTTGCCCTAGCATAGGAAATCACAGCCGCATAGTTTTCAGGATCAGTTTGGAGAAGTGTCGTGCTTTGAATTGTCTTTCCATCCTCAACTGCCCAGTCCCATCCATAGTGGGGAACACCCATAATTATTTTTTCTTTAGGAATATATTTTTCCAGGTCATCATACATTGCCGTTACATCAAAAAAATATTTATTTTCTTTAAATCCTGTCATGGGAGCAATCGGGCCCGCGTTGGTTGAGGA
>JALYSC010000045.1:0-11003 GCA_030855005.1 Bacteroidota bacterium
TGGATGGTCAGGTAACTCCAACCCACTATAGTGATCCACTCAAAGCAGAGGTCAATATGGCCCAGTTTGATGACCCCTTTGCTTTTACTATTCAGTATGAAGAAGCACCTCACCCATCCGGTAAGGCGGCCATGCGTGCTTTTTTGAAACAAAGAAAACTGGAAGCTCAGCGAGCCACTCCTGTCCATGAAGGTACACCTGTCGGAAATCGGGGTTCCATTCCTGCGCCGGATATCCTGGCAAGCTTTTCCGGAAATAATATTATCACCGGTACTCCACTGGATAATCATCTTGCCGTCAATCAATCAGAACAGGTCATCTCCACTATCAATACTCACATGCTCGTGACTAACAGTACCGGCTTCTGGTTAGGCTCTTATAAACTCGATCTGTTTTTCCAGTCTATTGATATATCAACAAGATTTTTTGATCCCCGTGTCATCTATGATCCACAAGCGGATAGATTTATAATGGTATTGATCAATGGCAGTGTTTGCGATGATAGTCAAATCGTTATTGCATTTAGTAAAACAAATGATCCAAAAGGATCGTGGAATCTATACGCGTTGGATGGATGTCTGAAAGATGATAACACCTTTGCGGATTACCCGATGATTGCTATTACCAACAATGACTTTTTTCTGACGTACAATGCTGTGCATTCCGATAGTACCTGGCAGGCTGGTTTTTATGGCTCGCAGATCCATCAGATCAATAAGCAGAGTGGATATAATGGTGAAGCCCTGCAACGTAAAGTATGGACCGATGTGACTTACAATGGTCGTCTGCTGCGCAATGTCGTTCCGCTCCGCAATGCAGATGAAAACTTATCGGATGATCTCTACCTGATGTCAGACCGCAATTTTGATTTGACAAATGATACTGTATTTCTACTTCATCTGACTGGAGAGCAGGATGATCCCAATGCAGAACTCAATATCGAATACAGGTTACTTGATCAGCCTTATGGTGTCCCTCCGTATGCATTACAGACACGTGATTCACTTGATACAAATGATGCACGGATACTCGATGGGTTTGTTGTCAATGGTCAAATCCAATGGGTAGGTAATACGATGGATTTTAATACAGGACGGTCAGGTGTATTTCATGGAACGCTTCAAGTAGATGATCCATTTCAAACTGCGAAAGGACATATTATCGCGCATCCTACAGATTATTTAGGATATCCGGGTATTGTATGGACTGGAAGTAATGCAAATGAAAATGATGCAATTATTGTCATGAGTCATAGCTCTGCTACACGTCATCCTGGAGGTTCAGCAATCTATTCAGACGGACTTGGTGAATACAGTGAGTTTGTCACCGTGATAGAAGGTCAGCGAGCAGTCGATATGCTGACAGGAGGTATTGAGCGCTGGGGTGATTATGTAGGTATACAACGTCTCTATCATCAACCCGGAAGCGCCTGGGTATCCATGTCCTACGGCCGTCCCGGTAATGTAAATGAAGCATGGATTGCGAAACTTGCACGTCAGGAAGAAAATGTAGCAACACACAATCCTACATCGAATATTCATCTTTCATCCTACCCGAATCCAACTGATGACTATGTCCAAATTGATATTGACAATCCTGATGGAGGTGAATACCATGTCGTACTCACGGACATGAAAGGAAATATTCTGCGAACCTTATATGATGGACCAGCAAATTATCCCGGCAAGGCAAGCCTGAATTTTTCAACTCATGCATTACCTGCCGGTCAATATGTTGTTCATGTAACTGTAAATGGAAAAAATAAAGTTTCGCGTCAGGTCATTAAGCAATAGCGACGCTGTTAACTTCTGCCGGGTGTTGTTCGATTTACGGAAAGTGTTGAATCAAGCCATTTGTAGAATTCATGTTGCCATACCATAGCATTTTGTGGACTGAGTACCCAATGATTTTCCTCCGGCAGATACAGCAATTTAGCATCAAGTCCTTTAAGCTTTGCTGCCTGGAATGCGCTTAGTCCTTGTTCAATCGGAACGCGATAGTCCTTTCCACCCTGGATGATCATAATGGGAGTATCCCACTTATTGACAAAGTTGATAGGATTAAATTTCTTGTATGTCCTTTGCGCTGCTTTATTTGATTTATCCCAATATGGTCCTCCCCAATCCCAATCGACAAACCATAATTCTTCTGTAGTACCATACATGCTGCGCATATCGAAGATGCCATCGTGTGCAATAAAAGATTTAAAACGACCTTCATGCATCCCGGCAAGCATGAATGCTGAATAACCACCATAGCTTGCACCAACGCAACCGAGTTTGGAATTATCTACGTAAGATTCCTTGCTTACAGCATCAATCGCTGACAGATAATCTTTCATCACCTGACCTCCATGATCCTTACTGATTTCTTCATTCCATTTAGTACCATGACCTGGCATCCCGCGACGATTAGGTGCTACTACAATATACCCCTCTGATGCCATCAACTGAAAATTCCATCGAAAAGAATAAAACTGCGTTAGTGCAGATTGTGGTCCACCCTGGCAATAAAGTAGAGTAGGATATTTTTTAGCGGGATCAAAATTTGGCGGGTAGATCACCCAAACTAGCATATTTTTATTGTCAGATGTTTTCACCCAACGTCTTTCTGTTTTAACAAGAGAAAGATTATCATAAATGCCATCATTGACATGCGTGAGTTGCTTCATTGCACCATCAGCGAGGGCAACAGTAAATAATTCATTAGCATGATTCATATCACATCGGGAGACGACTAATGAATTATTACTTTCTCCGACGATAGCAGTAATATCAAAATCACCGGTAGTTACCTGCCTGATTGCAGGAAGCACCGTGTTAGTATATTCTCCAATCTCAAATAACTGGACAGTGCCATTAATGGGAGCCAAAAAATGAATACGTGTACCACTATTGGACCAACGGAATGCATCAGCATGGATCTCATCACGATGGGCCGTCAGATTGGTATGTTTTCCATTCTCATAGATAACTATGTCTTGTTTATCAGACTCGAATCCATCACGGCGCATACTTAGATAGACAAGTTGTCCTTTGGCATTGTAAGCAGGATTGATATCATAGCCCAGTCGACCTTCAGTAATATTCTTTGTGGTTTTTGATGCTATATCGTACTCATAGATATCAGTATTGGTACTGATCGCGTATTCCTTCCCAAATTTTTTCTTGGTTACATAGAGGACATGTTTGCCATCAGGATTCCAGATATAATCTTCGTCACCACCAAATGGTTTTTGAGGACTATCGTAAGGCTCATTGGGCATCAGATCAATCTCATCTTTAGACTCTCCATTTACCTTTGTTAAAAAGACGTGATCAAAAGCACCTTCTTCCCACGTATCCCAATGACGTAAGGCGATATCATCAAATACATACGCATTCGATTTTTTCAATTCGGGATACAAATCAGATCCCAGGATTTTTTTCACCTGCACTTCCTTATTGAAAAGTTTCCATTTTCCATCCGGAGAAAGATTTTTATCCGGGAGTGGATTTGAAGTTATTTCTTCAGCCTTACCACCTGCTAAAGGGATGCGGTACGTCTTTCTGGTTGATTTATTCGAAGCTACGTCTGGTGTGCTGACGCTGTAAATCGCGTTTTTTCCATCTTCAGTTACTCCCAGTCCTGTCACTCTGCCGAGCGACCAGAGTAATTCAGGGGTCATCGTAGACTGTCCGTATAAAAGTCCTGAAAAAGAAATGAGAATTAATAGCAAAATGTGGCGCATGTGGAATGAATTTTTAACTGTACGAATGTAGTAAGAAGATGGAGAAGTGAGCCGGATATACACACCCTTGACTTCACACAATTGTCTACATTAGAGCAACCAAATAAACAAATGAAAAACAAACCTACCCTTACTTTCTGGCAGATTTGGAACATGAGCTTTGGCTTCCTTGGGATCCAGTTTGGATTTGCATTGCAGAACAGTAATGCCTCAGGAATTCTACAAAATTTTGGGGCCGATGTCCATCATCTAAGCTGGTTTTGGCTGGTGGCCCCGATAACGGGCATGATCGTGCAGCCGATCATTGGTCACTTCAGCGATAAGACCTGGACTAAACTGGGCAGGCGGAAGCCGTATTTTCTGGTGGGGACGATTTTATGCTGTATTGCATTGATCCTCATGCCAAATTCCGGATTATTTCTTGCTGGCAAATCCGCTTTGTTGATTGGCGCCGGAATGTTGATGGTGATGGATGCAAGTATTAATATTGCGATGGAGCCGTTCCGCGCGTTAGTGGCTGATAACCTTCCTGACAAACAGCGTACGTTAGGATTTTCGATACAAACATTTTTGATTGGCATCGGAGCAGTATTAGGAAGTTGGGCTCCATGGGTGTTGGCTAATTGGTTGCATGTTTCTTCTTCAGCTCCGGCAGGTCAGGTGGCTGATAATGTTATTTATGCATTCTATATCGGAGCAGCAGTTTTTTTCGGAGCTATCATGATCACGATCATATTTGCCAAAGAATATCCACCGAAAGAATATGCTGAATATCACGGAGTCCCAAAGAATGAATCTGCCGGGATGCGCCAAATCATTACGGATTTTAAAAACATGCCGAGGACGATGCGCCAGCTTGGGCTGGTACAGTTTTTTAGCTGGTTTGCTTTATTTGGGATGTGGGTATTTACAACTCCGGCCATTGCGCATCACATCTATAATTTACCGATTGAGGATACATCAAGCGATACTTTTAGGAAAGCAGGTAACTGGGTGGGGATCATCTTTGGGGTATACAACCTTGTAAGTGCGATCTATGCTTTATTTCTCCCTACGATTGCAAAGAAACTTGGACGCAAACTCACACATGCCCTTTCTTTATTATGCGGTGCTGCGGGATTGTTGTCTATCTTCTTTGTCAAAGACCCCAATATGTTGATCCTCTCCATGGTGGGAGTGGGGATTGCCTGGGCAAGTATCCTGGCAATGCCGTATGCCATTCTTGCGGGGAGTATTCCTGCCGGCAAAATGGGTGTTTATATGGGCATCTTTAATTTCTTTATCACCTTCCCCCAGATCATCAATGGGATTTTTGGAGGGCCTATTGTCCATAGCATCTATGGTGACAATGCAATTTATGCTCTGGTGATGTCAGGCATTTTTATGTTTTGTGCCGCTGTATCAGTTCTATACGTACAGGATGATGATGATATTTCTGTTGTAAAAATTAAGGCAGGTGGATAAAAAAGGGGCATCGTTGTGAGTCCCGGATCGTCATTTTCCTATTGTTTTCATAAACTCATCCCTTTTCCTCCGGGCTACATCAATTGTTTTTCATTACTCATCAATACCTGACCGCCATCCCCTTTTAGATACTTACGCATATGGTTTATGTTGATGATGAAAGAATGATGAATTCGGATAAACATAATGGAAGGCAATAGCTCTTCAAAATCCTTCAGGGTTTTTGCGATAAATATTCTTGAGGCATCCTGGAGATATATCGAGGTTTAGTTACTGTGAATAAATTTTTCATTATTACGTTAGCACCTTTAGTATGTTTAATAAATGAGGCAGTCATTCAAATGAATTCGATAAATCGTAAAACTAAAAAGTTATCTAGTAAATAATTATGGTTAATGAGTGTCTTGTCAGTCCATTCAATGTTGCTTTTTTTCTAAAGCTTCAAGCCGTTCGATCAGTGCTTCATTTGTGTTCTTAAGATCGTCGATCATGGCCTGTTGCTCCTGGACTGCTTTAACAAGTGGTACCACAAATTGCGCGTAACTCATGGTATAAAGTTCGGTATCCGTTTTTGGAATGGTGATACCGCTGAAATCATATCCGGATGCTATGGCGGCCTGTTCAACTTCCTGTGCCAGGAATCCGCTTTGTTTTATTTTTTCGACATCATATTTTCCGGGATATTCTTCTGTTTCTTTATTTCCCGTGATCTCCCTCATAGCAGTAATATCCAGATGATAGGTAACAGGACGTAGCAATTGAATAAAATCCAATCCCTGCACATCTTCCGACACTTTATTTTTTACTCTCGCATCTGAGGCATAGGTAAACCAATTGGTCTGTCCTCCTGTCCAAGTCGTACTAAGATTTCCAATAAACGCCTGGTTGGATGCACCATTAGCATATCCGTTGTTACCTATGCTAATCGTATTGGAAAGATTGCCACTGGCTATGCCTGAATTATTCCCAAATGCACAATTAGAGGTGCCTCCAACAAGGGATTCAAGCGCACTATACCCTACAGCTGTATTATTATTTCCCGTGGTATTATTTCTCAACGCGTTTCTTCCTACAGATGTGTTTTGGTAACCTGTTGAATTTAGCTCTAGAGAAGATACACCATGAGCTGCATTACTAAACCCTGAGATGTTGGAATATAGCGCAGAAGAACCTGTAGCGGTATTATTGCTACCCGTGGTGTTTGATGTTAATGCTGATGAACCGTGGGCAGTATTATCATCTGCTGTAGTATTAGCATAAAGTGCTTTGTATCCGATGGCCGAATTGAAATCTCCAGTAGAATTGCTATACAGGGCATTAAATCCAATACAGGTATTTCTTCGTCCGATGGTATTGAAGCGCAAAGAAGAATGACCTACTGCTGTATTATTGCTGCCAGATATATAATATTGATTTGATTCGGGTTGATTAGCATAGAGGGCTTCATAGCCAATGGCAACATTCCCGCTTATATAGGTCACACCTCCATTGGTAAAGGACTGACTAAACAATGCTTTAGCACCGATCGCTATATTTTCGGCTGCAGTCGTATTCATATTCATGGCTGCATATCCAATGGCGGTATTACTATTAGCGATTGTATTTTGAGAAAGCGCAAATGCACCGTTAGCGGTATTTTGTACTCCTATGGTGTTGGAACGCAAGGAGGATGTCCCGACACCCGTATTATTAATTCCGGTAACATTGCTAACCGGTTGGTTAGCATAAAGTGATTCATAGCCGAGCGCTACATTATTGCTGCTCCATGTCACTCCGACATTGCTATAGGACTGACTAAACAGAGCTTTAGCACCGATCGCTATATTTTCGCCGGCTGTAGTATTCATATTCATAGCTGCATATCCAGTGGCGGTATTACTACTGGCGTTAGTGTTTTGAGAAAGTGTAAATGCACCATTAGCGGTATTTTGTACACCAACGGTGTTGGAACGCAAGGAAGACGTTCCTACACCTGTATTATTAATTCCAGTAACATTGCTAACCGGCTGGTTAGAATAAAGTGATTCGTAGCCAATAGCGACATTATAGCTCTGGAACCAGGATGCCCCCGAACTGAATGATTGCGTATACAATGCACTCGTACCTATGGCCGTGTTTAAACTGCCTTTGGTATTTGAAAACAAGGCGTTGGTTCCGATCGCTGTGTTATCTCTCCCGTTATTATTTGCATAGCCAGACCGGCTTCCGATAAAGGTGTTGTTAATACCTTGTGGTCCTGCCACATTAACCCTGCCAGCTTTTAATCCTAAGAATACATTGGTAGAGTCATCCGAATGAATCCACATCAACTCCGCACCAGTACTTTTACGCAGTTTAATAAGTGGGTTTAAATTGGTTTGTGTACTGTAAGAATCAATGATGAATTGCGGAATATCCGCAGTGCCCGCTAGATGCAATTTCCCAAGTGGAGCTACAATACTGACACCTACATTCTGCGCAAACGTTGTTAGGTGCCATTGCATAATAATGACGATAATGATAACCGATAGATTTACTTTAATCATAGAAAAAACTTTAGAAAAGGTGTTATTTGGAATTCCTCGATCTCTTTGCTAAGTCTAAATTATCCTCTGATGGCCACTGTAAATGTCCTCTTTAGCAACTGGCTAAGTGAGTTTAGTAAGTGGTATGACCACATAATTAGAAAATTAATAACATTAATTTTAGACTTATCTAAATAATATTTTCGAAAGATCTAATTATTCTGTTTCTTTGCATCATGGGTCTTACCTATGCAGAAGAAAATTACCTGAAAGCCATCCTCCGGCTCTCCACACCCCCTGATTTCACCGTTAGCACCAATGCAATTGCAGCTCATCTTGAAACCTCAGCCGCCTCTGTAACAGACATGCTGAAGAAACTGGCGGAGAAAGAATTCATCACCTACCAGCGGTACAAGGGAGCTTCCCTGTCAGATCAAGGATCCCGAATCGCCACTTCCCTTATTCGCAAGCATCGATTATGGGAAGTATTCCTGGTCCAGTCATTGGGAATGACCTGGGATGAGGTCCATGTCATCGCCGAAGAATTAGAGCATATTCAATCCGATCTCCTGATTGAAAAATTGGATGCTTTCCTCGGCTTCCCCAAATTTGATCCTCACGGTGACCCGATTCCAAATGCCCAGGGAAAATATACCCTGCGTGCCCAAATGCCTTTAGCCGACCTCAAGCCTGATCAGGTAGGAATAGTGATTGCCGTGCGTGAATCAGATCCTTCCTTTTTACGACATCTGACCGATAAAGGTGTGATGCTGGGTACCCAAATCACCATGCAGGGCATCGATGATTACGATCAAACTATTCAGATATTAATTGACCAGCGAGAATTGAGCCTCTCAGGAAAAGTGGCTCAAAATATTTTCATTAAACCTATTTTATACTCAACATGAATTTATTAAAATTATCTGCCCTCCTTATCATCATGGCGGTTTGCCATTTCATTCCATCTTCAAGTCATGGACAAACGGAAGGCAAAAAGCCTTTGGTAGTTTCTTCCGCTTCTATGTTTGCTGACATCGCAGCCAACATCGGAGGTGATCTGATTGAAACAGCAACGATTGTTCCAATAGGCGGTGACCCGCATATCTATGAACCTACTCCAGGCGATGTGCAACTTATTGTCAAAGCTGACCTAATCCTGCAGAATGGCTTTACTTTCGAAGGCTGGATTTCCGAACTCATCAAAAACAGCGGTACAAAAGCTACTGTTGTTACCATTACCGAGGGAATACTTCCCATTGTAAGTCCAAAACATCAGAATGCTACTGATCCGCATGCCTGGATGGAACCTCTCAACGGAATGATCTATGCACAGAATATCAGGAATGCGATTCGTACACTCCTTCCTGAACACGCTGAAAAAATCAATGCCAATTTCGCAGCATATGTCAAGCAACTGGAAGATCTGGATATCTATATCCGCGACGCGTTAGCTAAAGTAGATACCTCGAAAAGGATCCTGATCACAAGCCATGATTCATTTCACTATTACGGTAATCGATATGGCGTCCGCCTTGAATCTGTATTGGGAACATCAACAGATGCAGATGTTCGCACATCCGATCTGGTAAGATTAAATGAAATCATTCAAACATTTAAAATTCCCGTGGTATTCATAGAGAGTACTATCAATCCAAAATTATTACAACAGGTAGCGGCTGATAATAAAATCAAAATCGGAGGTAAACTGTATAGTGATTCACTCGGAGATAAAAACAGCCCGGCAGACACATACATCAATTTGATCAAACAAAATACTGATGTCATTGTAAATGGTTTACTCGGTAATTCACCAGCTGCTTCAGATACAAGTGGTGCCACTAAAGGAACATCGAAATGGTTTATCATACTGGGTGTCGTATTTCTTCTTGGTATTTTATTGATTTGGGTGTTTCGCAGAAAAAATAAAACCGCATGACCTATCCAATCACAGTTGAAGGATTATCTGTATCCTATGATAAAAAGAGGGTGCTAACCAATGTATATCTTAATGTACCTGAAGGCAAAGTAATTGGTGTATTAGGTCCAAATGGGGCAGGAAAGTCCACCCTTTTTAAGGCAATCCTCGGGCTAATCGAGCCTAATGCTGGCGTAGTCAAAATCTTTGGAAAAGATATTTCTGAAAACCGGAGACGCATGGCCTATGTACCTCAAAAAGATGAGGTCGACTGGACCTTTCCGGCTACTGTAAAGGATGTGGTATTAATGGGTCGCTATCCCGCTAAAACTATTTGGCAACGCATGGATGCTAATGATCATCAGAAAGCAAATGAAGCGATGGAAGAATTATCCATTCTCGATCTTTCTTCAAGACAAATTGGTGCATTATCCGGAGGCCAGCAGCAACGTGTTTTTCTTGCTCGAGCTCTTTGCCAGGAAGCTGATATACTGCTGCTTGATGAGCCCTTTGTAGGAGTCGATATCACCACAGAGGAACATATCATCCGCGTCCTTCGGAAACTATCCCTCCAGGGAAAAACCTTGTTGGTCGTACACCATGACCTCGCTACGGTACGCGGATATTTTGATCATGTCATTCTGATCAACCAGCGCATTGTGGCTTACGGTGATACCGAAACCACGTTTGTAACAGAAAACATTGCCAAGACGTACGGTGCCCAACATACGATCCTATTAGAGGCTGGACGCAGGTAATCACCAATCTTTAAATCAACGGCAACTATTTTGTACCCTAAAAATTAAATTACATTTGGAGCGACATGTGAAATCAGACCGGAGAAGAATACGCCCAGTTTCTGCGAAGATATTTTACAATTGATTCTTACCCTTTAAAATACAAGTATGAAATTCATACAAATACTGATTTGCACCTTGTGCATACTGATGACTCAAACTATGATCGCTCAGACGGATATGATCTGGGATACACATGGTGTGGGGTTTACTGTCCCTGATGATTTTGAAATTGAGACTAATAATGCTGATGAGTTTACAGCAGATAACGGTTATCTTTTTCTCAGTATCCTACCTATCCAGGACAAGAACATTACAACTGCTGATCTTGCTGATGTAGTAGATGAAATGGCCGCAGAACTTGATTATGATCGTATCCAGGAAGGTGATGCCATCGATATTGATGACTTCACAGGATATTTTATCAAAGGAAGAAAAGATGGTACTAATGCTGTACTGATGGCATTGCTGGATAAAGAAAGCAGCACTAATCTACTTGTCGTCATTGTCTATACCGACGGACAGGAAGATGAGGCAATAGAAATTGCTGCAAGCTTTTATGCTTATGATAAATAGACGTGATCAGATAAAAA
>JALYSC010000045.1:11013-11682 GCA_030855005.1 Bacteroidota bacterium
ATTTTATTCTGCTTTTACTACTCTTAATGTCTGGATGACTTTGCGATCCACTGTCAGGACTACATTGTAGGTCCCTGGAGCAGAATTATTAGCATCCCAATCGATGTCATATCGACCTGCCTCTTTGTGGGTATCCTCAAGGGTACGCACTAGATTTCCACTCATGTCATACACTGTAACTTTGATATTTCCAGGCTGAGCAACATGATACTGAATTGTAGTACCGGATATGAATGGGTTAGGGTAACCATTCGCTTTGGTATTATTTTCTTCAGTATTATTCTGTACAAATGCAGGTGCCATAATAGCAACCGGTGTACTCAATCCCAGGTTTCCAATTGCTAAACCAGTGGAAGATCCGTCTACCGGTGCACCACCACATTTACTTGTACCAGCCCATGGTAATTGAACATATGGGAATGAACCGCGGAAGGTAGTATCATTCTTTTCTACGCCCGTTGTATAACCAAGTACATCTTGTAGATCCTGTGTTACCGGATTCGCATCTCCTACAGTATAATCATCATACCACAAGCCAAGAGCGGCCAATACAATACCACCTACAGCTTGTAATTCGATACGGGTGACATCATCCTCAAGTCTTCTTCCATTAGGAAAACCATCCATGTTAGGAATAAACTGGATCGATGTATTGGCATACGTAGGATC
>JALYSC010000410.1 GCA_030855005.1 Bacteroidota bacterium
CAAGAACTGTGGCTTTTCCTTTCTCGATATCCTGCACTATTTGCTTCTTTACCACCACACTAAAAGTCTTTCGTTGGCGTAAAGAGGACTTCCTTTCATTTCTTTTAATCATAAGTTGACTATTTTAAGGGTTATTTTTGGTCAACCTATTTCCGTCACGCACAAATGATTAGTGAAGGAAGAAGTAAAATAAATATTAACTCCGGGCAATTGATTCCAGATCATGGTTAAGCATACATTTGAAATGTCCTTTCGGACATTTTGCATATCCTATTTTAGAACAGGGACGACATGATAATCCGGATACTTCAAAATTAGATGCTTTTCCCGCATGCTCAGCATCTCCATAATAGGGATACATTCCAAATCCAGAAATTGTATTTCCCCACACTACCGATTGCTGTTTTTGCAGGGCCGCCGCAATGTGCATCATTCCCGTATCATGGGTAATAATTTTAGTCGCTTGTTGCAGTATGGAAGCAGATTGAGAAATATCGAATGGTCCACAAGCATTAAAAACAGTTTTGGATTTTGATTTACTGATTATTCGTATTGCTTTTGCTGTTTCCTGTCTGCCTCCTAATAAAACTACTGGCATATGAATGAATTCTATTAGCTGAGCAATCTGATCAATCGTCATGCATTTCGTTGCGTGTGCAGCACCAATGACAATGGCTGTATAATTTCCAGGATCAACACCCAGTTCTGTTTTAACATCTACCACTTTTGCAGGGGGAATAAAAAAATCAAGTCCCTTGCCATCATTCTGCACGCCCAGTGAAGTGACCGTTTCGAAATAGCGGTCCACAATATGCAAGTCTGGAAGTTTATCGATTTTGAAATTAACGATGAGCCATTTTTTTAAATTTAATTTCCTGAAAGAAACGGATGGCTTGTGCAACGCCAATTTTATTCTCGCGGACCTGATATTGTTGTGCAGGTCTATCACCAAATCATAATTTTCCGCCTTTAGCAATTGAATCATCGATTCAAAATTATCCGCCAGGATGATGACCTTAGTAACATGCGGATTTTCTAATACTATATCTGCAAATGGAGGTTTGGTGAGATAATGTAATTCTGCATTTGATTGCAATCGGAGACATCGTATCACCGGTGTGGTCAATACGATATCTCCGATTGAGCTAAACCGGATAATTAAAATTTTATTTGACAAAAGGTGTGCCTTGCATTTACTGCTTGATAAACTTACCAATCAATGGACTATCTGTTTCAGCAGATAACCTGACCACATAAATACCTGGCAGCAATGAACTGATTTGAATGGATTCATTTTGAAAGTACAATCCTGTTAAGAGTACCTTGCCAGAAATATCTGAAATCGCATAATTTGCTTGATATAATTCTGCAGACAATGTGATTTCTGACGTGGCTGGTTGCGGATAAACGCTGACTTCAATGCCCTTTTTTGTTTCTTCTACACCCGTAAACTCACGCGTACCCGTCTGAAACCAAACTCCTTTCTGGGCGCCATTCACCAGAATCACAGCCGACCCCTGAATGGGTAAAGTTTTATCATTCTGTTGAAGATCTATTGTTGCAAGCAGCAAGGAACCATTGTCATTGGTAAATAAAATTTGATCATCGAGTCTTGAATAGCTTGGATAGCCTACTGTGGTATTAAAGAAAATCTCATTAGTCACACCAGATTCAATGTTGCTGGCGAGAATTAGGTAATCCGTTTGAACCTGTCCGAAATTGTCAAGAAAATCCTCAACATAGTCGAAGGTGATGATGTAGGGAGAATTTTTAGCAAAAGATGGATTTCCTACACTTACGTTTTCCGGAAGTGAACTATATAATTTTCCGATTAATCCATCTGCAAAATTATTTGCACTTTCATCCCATACATTAATAAAACCTATATCCCAATATTCGATACCATCTCCAAATGAACTTTCAATCCTGTTGAGTGCATCATACATAATGTACTCTCCTGAATAGTCCCATTCCATCGCATCAGCATACAATACATCCCCTGTCACAATTCCTTCTGCAGTCGTTGGATTATAGAGAGTAAATATATTATCTATATCATTTGAATAATCATAAAGATTAATTTCATTAATCAGGTCAACTGTTGTAAACGCAATCTTGGTCCCATCTTTTGAAACAACAATATTTCTCCAGATGGTTTGCGGATTTTGCTCGACAAAAAATGCCTGATAGCTGAGTCCCTGACTCCAGTCGAAACTTATCAGGATCATCCTGTTGTTTTGATCGACATACACCGCAGTAGTACCATCATCTGTAAAGCTTGGACGTGATAAAGGAGCGGGTAAATCCAGTTTAACCAATGCATTTGGATTAGTTGGTGGAACCCAATATAAATCTGATTCAGGCTCGTCCGTAGTCAGGATAAAATCACTGCCTTCATTTGTTTCGATGTCATCCTGGTGATCGTCACCCTGGCCTGATCCAATCCCTACTCCATCGAAGGCAGCACGCGCAGCAGTTACTTCGGCACTGTTTGCTCCATGGAGATCTGTTGCAGCTTTTTCAATAGCATTGCGCATATCGATAAACTGAGAGGACTTAACAAGATAGTCGCGTAGTGCTTTGTAATAGATTTGTTCTGCTTTCTCTTTACCAATGCTTGTTGCGAATAGGAAGAAGGCACGATTAGGTATTCCACTGTTGACATGGACACCACCATTATCGCCTTCAGGCGTGAGTGGAAGATTTTGGAATTCATTCATATGAGCAGGTTGCCATCCTCGGTCTCCCAGGCTATTACCACCATTATGTGGATTTGATAAATCACGCAGTGCCCCTGAAGGAAATACACTGCTTATCACAACATCCTCACCCATTTTCCAATCATCCCGATCGATCATCGCACCAAAGACATCTGCATATGATTCATTAAGTGCGCCAGACTGACCTATGTACTCAAGGTTGGCAGTATTCTGTATGACACCATGTGACATTTCATGTCCGGCAACATCCAGACCTTGCGCAAGTGGCTTAAAAGCAGTGTCACCATTTCCATAAAACATGGCTTGTCCTCCCCAAAATGCATTGTCCATATCATTCCCGTTTTCATCAGTGACATTGATGATAGAGATTATGTTGCCACCATCTCCATTGAGAGAATTTCTATTGAATTTAGTTCTAAAGTATTCATAAGATTCACCTGCATTAAAATGTGCAGATACTTCAAGTGCACTCCAGTTATTATTCGTGTTACTAATATGGACTACTTCGAAATTATCCTTTTGAGGTGATCCATTCTGTGCATCAATCGACCATATTACACCCAAAGGTTCATTAGGCATGACAGACTGATTGGATTGAAACATGCCATTGCGGCTTGCATCAATCATAAAGAAATTCGATCCTACGAGGTAAGCATTCACAGTTCGATTTTGACCCAATAAATCCTGATCGGAAATAGAGGT
>JALYSC010000411.1 GCA_030855005.1 Bacteroidota bacterium
AAATATTCGAAGTTACCTTCACGGAAAGGAGCGGAGATGCGCTCATAGTTGATGAGCGATTCGAGGCGTTTCTTTAATTCCGGGCGCCATGCAATTTTATCAAGGTATCCGAAGGTCACTTTGTTTTGTGCTTCGACCCAGGCACCAGTTGCTTTCGATGTGTCATCTTCGAGCCAGCGATAAGGATCAGCAACCTCTATTCCATGATAGGTATCTACATGATCGGATTTCTCTGTTACAGGATATTGCATTTTTTCGGGAGTCGTTTCGGATGATTTGCAGGCCAATACACTAATCATAGTGAAAAGGGCTAAAAGAAGGAATAACTTCATTTGGTTATTTTATTTAATAAAACAAGCGGATTTAAAAAGTTGCACAAAATAAGCAGAAGACCGAATGCAGGGAAATAATCTCATCAAAGACTCTACGAGAATAACACTCGCCTCGACAAAAAAACAAAATCTAAAAAGAGTATCTTGATTTCTGTTACGGAAATATCATAAACGATACAGTTTAGCCCTCTCATATGAATATCTGCAGGAACCATTGCCGGAATTAATTAATATAAATTCTAAGTCCAATACAAATCATACTTACGATGACTATTAACTGGGGCATTCTGTCTACTGCACATATCAATCGACGTATCATACCGGCCATTCAACAATCCGGAAGGGCAACTTTACATGCTGTTGCGAGCAGGGATATAGCTAATGCGCAGACTTATGCTAAACATTGGAAGATCCCCGTGGCTTATGGTTCGTATGAAAATCTTCTCGCCAATCCTGAGATAGATGTAGTTTATATTTCCTTACCGAACCATCTACATACTGAATGGATTCTTAAATCACTCGATGCCAGCAAACATGTGTTGTGTGAAAAACCAATCAGTCTCAATCCGGAAGACATTATCATCATTGAAGAAATGTCACGACGCACAGGCAAACTTGTGATGGAAGGTGCCATGCATCTTTATCATCCTCAAACAGAATTGTGGAAGTCAATTATTTCTGAAGGAAAACTTGGAGACATTCATTCTTTACGCTCCTGTTTTAGTTTCAATCTCGATCGTGATCCTGGCAATTATCGATGGGACGCAACCCGTGGAGGCGGAGCCTTATGGGATGTGGGAGTATATCCGATTAGCTTGTTTCAATTTCTGTTGGGTGAAAAACCGTTTTCAGGATTATGCACCATGTATGAAGAAAGTGGAATTGATCTTTCCACCAGTGCCATACTTCAATATAAAAAAGGTGTTACAGGACTTTTCTTTGTGAGCTTCCGTTCAGAGTATTCTACAGAAACTATTATTCATGGTCAGGAAGGTCAATTACAAATTAGTCATCCATACAACAATGCTGATCTGTGTGAGGCTTCTATCTGCTTTAAGGATACTATTGAGAAAATAAATGTTCCGAGAGAATATCTCTATACTGGTGAAGTAGAAGCCATGCATGACTGGATATTAAATGGAAAGCGACCGGCATGGAGCCTTGCAGATTCCCACAGTGTCATTACTACAATATTAAGTCTGCGCGAGAGAAAATTTTAAAGCTATGATTTACCAGGTCGGGTAGCCATTCCAAATACACTTCCACAAATGCCACCGATGATGTGTGCAAATTGAGAGATCTGATCATTTTGCAAAGTTTGAATTACTTCTTTGCCAATAAATAGCAGTGCTATAAGAATGAAGGTAATAGGTATCTCACCTGATTTGGTATTTGTAAAACTGACCAACAGAATTAGCATAAATACTACTCCACTTGCACCCATCAATCCGGTGTGAAAAAATAATATATTTAGTAAGCCGGTAATTAAAGCTGTAACGATAATCATTAAGAGTGTGCGACGATCTCCATACTTTTCTTCAATAATCGGACCTACCAATAATATGAATGTGAGATTACCAATAAGATGTTCCAAACTGGCATGACCAATAACATGCGTGAATAACGTAATAAGAGTTATTGGATTTGAAACACTGATATGACCCAATGTAAAATAAGGCATCAGTGATCCTCCTAAAATTTTATCCAGAAAAAAAACGACCACACATATCAGGGAAAATGTGAGGATGACAGGAGCGTTGAATTTCAGTTTCATGCTGTTAAACTAATAACAAAAAGATAAAAGATAAAAGAAAAAAGATGAAAGATGAAAGATGAAAGATGAAAGATAACAACAAACAACTAACAGTTAAAAGCTAAAAGTTAATAGTTAAAAGCTAAAAACTAAAATATAAGTTACAAGGTAGATGATAGGTTTTAGATCCTTTGCAAGCATTACAAATTTTCTAATCTGAGTTCTCCAGGGTTAAATATCTGTTAATAGAAAATCGTGGCGTGTGTAATCCCGTTAGTTACTGCATCTAACCACCGTATCCGGACGCTACGACTTTCGTTTTTGTTCCTACCCGAAGCAACGCGTATCCGGAATCTTATTCATTAACCGTTTTAAAAACCATTTGTCATGAACGCAATGTTTCTGACTGTCCTTGCTATGGCAGGAAGTCTGTTTTTAATTTTTACTCCTACAACGAGAAATTTATCTGAAGCCCTAATCACTCACGAGCAACCTGTCACCCTGGAAAAAAGCGCTTGGGAAAGTAGCGCCATCCAGTGGTTACTAGATGCACAATCACCCAATGGTGGATGGGGTGCCGGATCGCATGTATACCAGGAAGTCCGTGATCCGCATTTGGTGCAGACAGATCCGGCAACTACTGCTTTTGCTGCCACAGCCTTGCTTAAAGCTGGAGGCCCATTGAAAACAAATCCATACAAAGACAAAATCCTCAAGGGATTGGATCGAATCGTAAAGGATATAGATGCACGCCCCGACAATGGACGTATTACTTCCTTGGATGGAACACAACCTCAGATCAAACTGGGTGTAAATATCGATGCATCGATGGCCTTACAATTTCTTTCAGACATCCGTGAGCAATTGGAAGATAAAGAGCTTATATCAAAAGTCGACAAGGCTGCCGAGGTATGTATCACACTCATCCAGAAAAGTCAGAATGACAATGGTGGCTGGGCCGGTGGTGGTTGGGCTCCCGTGCTTCAATCTGCTATGGCAAACAATGCACTGGAAAGTGCGCAAAGCAGATATGATGTAGATGAAATGGTCATTGAAAAATCAAGAAAATACCAGGCTGATAATATAGCAGGAGAAGGTGTTCGCTCAGAAGATGCTGCCGGTGTTCCACTATATGCTGCCGCAAGTGCACAACGTGCTACATCTACAGAAGCACGTGAAGCTGAATCTTATTTTGAACCCATCACAGTAAAAGAATTTTCAATGGGTTCACTTAAAAAAGAAGAGCTAAGTAAAGTGCTTGAATCAAAAGGAATGGATAAAACCAAAGCGGATCGTCTCGCGAATTCATACTCTGTCAATTACACTTCTTCCAAGG
>JALYSC010000412.1 GCA_030855005.1 Bacteroidota bacterium
ATATTAACCTTCCAGGTATGAACGGCCTTGAGGTCTGCCAAAAACTCAGTAAAGAATATCCTGAAGTGAAAGTGTTGGCACTTTCCATGCACAACGAAGAGAGCTTTGTTACTGAGATCCTTAAATATGGTGCACAAGGCTATATATTGAAAAATACCGGCAAGAAGGAATTGATATCTGCTATCGAAACAATTCATAGCGGACAGTCATATTTTTCAGAAGAAGTGACTGAGACGATCATGAAGAGTCTGGTAAATCAACGTGCCGGAAATAAAAAATCAACAACTCTGGCACCAAAAATTTCACGCAGAGAAAAAGATGTATTAGAGCTGATTGTTCGTGAGTTTACCACGCAGGAGATTGCTGATACATTATTCATCAGTCTAAAGACAGTGGAATCACATCGCAGAAGTCTGCTAACAAAAATGAGCGTGCGTAATACAGCGGGCCTTGTACGCGTAGCTGTTGAAAATCATCTGGTCAAACAAAGCGGAACATAATCAGGTCATCAACCTCTATAAATTTTAATAGCAGACTACAATAACACCTTACACAACCCTGATTTTATTATTTATTACACCCCGGCCTGAATTCTTTTTCTCAACCATTATGTGAGATAGTAATCTTATGCTGGCAACTACTTTTCATTTTACCAGACATTATTTGATTTGTGTCCTGACGATAGCGGGATGCTTGCTGATACCGCATGTGGCAACTTCGCAGAATGATGAAGATCTTTCAAATGCAGAATTATTTCGGCTGATCTCACAACTTGAACAGCAAGGGCAGTATCACCGTGCTGCTGAGGCTTACAGGATTATTGCAGAGCGCGACCTCGCAGAAATAGAGAATATTGATCGTGCTATCAAGAATTATATTGAAGCACAGAAACTCTTTGATAAAGCTGGTGATTCTGCACGAATGTATCAGACTATTGTAGATCTGGGTCGCTTATACAGCGGTAGTGAATATTACATGGAAGCCATCGGGATGTTTGAGCGAGTCAGACAATTTGCTCAACGCAATCAGGATACCTTGCAGGAAGCCCGAATGCTACAACACATTGGTGAGATTTATATCGCAAGAAAACAAATCAGTAAAGCCACACGCTACCTGGATGATGCGAGTAAGTTAAATTTGCAGGTACAGGATACGCTTTTATCCAAAGTGAATCGACTTACGATTACAGCTCTCACAGGCCACAAGCAATTATTCGAAGACTTACCGGATTCAATGCAATTATTTCTTACCAAGTATGACAGTATTCGGTATGAATCCTTTCTTCCATCCATACATCTTCATGTTGGAATGTACAATATGCATGCTGGCAAATATAAACTTGCTCAATATTATTTTCACCAGGGCCTGAAGATCGCGGGCTACGACACTTTTGTCAAGCGTGAACTCTATCGAAAACTTGCCGAATCGTATGAGCGGATGCAGGATTATCCTGGCGCTCTCGAAGTCATGAAGACTTACAATGCATTTAATGACAGCCTAAGTATCGCAACTAATTATTCCAGCATCCAGGAGATGGCCATGCGTTTTCAAAACAATGAACGCCAAACCCAGATACGTGAAATGGAACGCGAAAAAAATATCACGGAATTAAAATCAAAGATATCCACTGTAGGAAGTTATGGTTTGTTAGTGGCTGCTGTGATCGTGCTTATCGTTTCTTATGTAATAATTCGCAGTTACCAGGAACGACTTAATGCTACGCAAATTATCACCAAGCAGAATGAGGAAATTAATCAGCGTAAGATTATTGAACTGGAAAGCAATCTTAAATTAGAGACTATGAGTTCCATGTTGCAGGGTCAGGAAGTCGAGCGTGAACGTATTGCAAGAGATTTGCATGATAGCTTAGGAGGATTATTGTCTACTGTGAAACTTCACTTTGATGCTATTCAAACCAAGAATCCTGACATCAGTAAGCATAAAGAATATAATAAGGCATATACTTTACTGGATGAAGCATGTGATGAAGTAAGGACTATCTCTAATAATATGCAACCAGGTGCATTGCTTAAAATGGGAATTGTACCTGCAATAAATGACCTGGTCAATCGAATTCAAAGCGAAGACACGCCACACATTGAATTCATCCACTATGGCCCGCTTGAACAGATGCCACTGGGTGTGACCTTACACATCTATCGTATTGTACAGGAATTACTTTTCAATTGTATGAAGCATGCACAGGCAAAGGAAGTTCTTGTGCAACTGATTCGTAATGAAGAAGATCTTGAAATCATGGTCGAAGATGACGGCACGGGTTATGATCGCACGGAGGTTAAAAAAGGTATGGGTACAGAAAATGTTCTGGCAAGAGTTAATTTTCTAAAAGGGGAAATTTCTATTCATAGCGTCATAGGTACAGGTACGACAACAACAATCACGGTTCCATTCAATAAAGAATTGACAGATCAGGAAGTTTTCAGCAATTTCGATCCAGAGATGTTTTAATTCGGATGCATGGCTCCTGCTGAATAGATGTATTTTTGCCTGTTCAAAATGACATCCATGTTACATTCGATATCTCCGGTTGACGGCCGATACGCCCCAAAAGTCGCCGATTTAGAATCTTATTTTTCTGAAGCAGGGCTGATGCGATATCGTGTCATGGTAGAGGTTGAATATCTGATAGCCCTAATTGAAACCGGCATAATAAAAACAAATGGATTGTCGGATACTGAAAAAATTGCATTACGAAATCTTTCAAATGAATTTTCTGACGCTGATGGAGATCGTATCAAGGAAATTGAATCCAAAATTAATCACGATGTAAAGGCGATTGAGTATTTCATTAAAGAAAAACTTGAAGCATTAAATCTGAATTACTTACGTGAGTGGGTTCATTTTGGACTTACCTCACAGGATATTAATAATAGTGCATTCCCATTGATGATAAGAGGTGCTTATCTTGAAAAATTAATTCCTGCATTTCAGTCAGCACGACAAGCCATTTTCGAATTTAGCAACAAAACGGCTCACATAGCAATGATGGCTTATACCCATGGTCAGCCCGCCTCCCCTACCCGTCTTGGAAAAGAAATGATGGTATTTGTGGAACGTCTGGACAGTCAATTAGAGCAACTCTCAAAAACGGAACTCAAAGTGAAATTTGGTGGCGCTACCGGAAATTTCAATGCGCATGTAGTTTCATTTCCTGATGTCAATTGGATTGAATGGGCCGACACCTTTACTTCTAAATGTTTGCATATTGATCGTTATCGATATACAACACAAATCGAACATTACGATCAACTTGCCGCGCTATGTCATGTGACTATGCGACTTAATACCATACTGATTGATTTTTGCCGTGATATCTGGTCTTACATCTCAATGAATTATTTAAGTCAGAAAGCTAATCCGGATGAAGTTGGTTCCTCGGCGATGCCTCATAAAG
>JALYSC010000413.1 GCA_030855005.1 Bacteroidota bacterium
TTATTCAGATTCCCTGATCCTCGCAGATTCTAGTTTCGCAAAGGTATTAAGAGCTACTCCTAATTATATTCAGGGTTATGTCAAGCGGTCTCAGATTGCAGAAAAACTTGATACACTGGAGCCTAAACAATATTTCGCATTACCTCATTATCAAAAGATAATTGAAGTTGGTGAAGTGGATGCTGTGAAGAACAAAAGATACCTCATCGAAGCTTATATGTACCTGGCATACTATAATGTTCAGATAGGAAAGCAAAATGATGCACTTATGTATTACGATAAGGTACTCGCCCTTGATCCCGAGAATGCCACAGCTATGGAAAATAAAAAGATCATAAAAGGGCAGTAAATAAATAACTATTTGGTCCTATAGTTCAAGAGTAACTAAAAGACTGAGAAATAGCGGAAGGCCGTCTGAAAAGATGGCCTTTTTTATTTTCTATGGTAGCGATCTTAAAAGTGTAGCACGTAAGAAGAATACTATTGTAAGCAGGATAAATCCGGCAAGCAATGGCCAGTAGTACAACTCCTGGTATCGCTTATAGACGGTCACTTCAACTTCAGTTTTTTCAAGACGATCTATTTCATCATATACACGTTGAAGTCTTTCTGCAGAAGTGGCGCGATAATATTTACCGCCAGTCTCGTCTGCAATCCGCTGAAGTAATTCTTCATCTATTTCAACAGTAGTCAATCCAAACATGTACTGTCCATCCACTCGTCGTCTTACTGGTGACAATGCCTGTCCATAACTTCCCACCCCAATAGTATAAACCTTGATATTAAATTGCTTGGCAACGTCTGCAGCGGTAGTCGGCCTTATATATCCTGCATTATTGACTCCATCAGTAAGTAGTACAACAACTTTACTTTTGGCTTCACTATCCTTTAATCGATTCACTGCTGCGGCAAGACCCATGCCAATGGCGGTACCATCTTCCAATTGTCCACATTCAAGACCCTGCAGGTATTCGATCAGGACCTGATGATCATGTGTAAGTGGACATTGTGTAAAACTTTCAGCAGCAAATACAGCGAGTCCAATACGATCATAATTACGATGCGATACAAAATCAATAGCAACTTGTTTACTCACTGAAAGTCGATCAGGACTAAAGTCGCGTGCAAGCATAGAAGAAGAAAGATCCATCACGAGGAAAATATCGATGCCCTCCCCCTTTACAATTTCTTCAATGTTTTCCTTCTGGGGTCTTGCCATTGTTATGATGAACAATGCAATCGCTACCCAAAACATTGGCTCTACCCATCGATACAAACGCACCTTCCATGAGTCGTGAACTCTATGATGTAGCGACGGCACTTTGAGTGTGGCAATCTGTCCAGTCTTCCTGCGTTGAAAACGATAGATAATTATAACCGGGATGATCTCCAGGAATAATAACCAAAGTGGAGCCTGCAGTGCTATGTTATTCCACAGGTTCATCCTCAAACGGTTTTTCTGTGATGACAGGAGTTGGAATTTCCTTTGTCTCCTGAACAAAATTTCTCACTCGCTGAATCGTGACAGCATGAAGGTCGATACCCGGATCTGCCTTTGCAAATTTGATCAGATCTGATGCGGATAATAATTCTGTAGTATCGTTTAATAAAGTTGTACTCAGATTTTGTCTTCGCAATTGATCTATTATTTCATCGGAAGTTTGTTCCAATGCATGTATTGAGTATCTTCTCTCCAGATATTCTCTGAGGATGGCAGTGAGTAAAGTATAATGCTCTTTAATCTCACCGCTTTGCCACAATCTTTTATTTTCCAGTTCATCAAGCGCACTCATCGCCCACTCATGTGGCAATGGTTCAGGGATAATAATTTCGGGAACTTCCACTACACGATTTTTTCTCCTCCACCACATATAAGTAGCCAATATCAATGCTAATACTACAAGTGCATGTGGAATAAATTTTTTATAATATCCAATGCTAAAAGGTTGACGAACAATATCCTTGATCGGCATCAAACCTGAGGAGTCAGGTTCAATCGACTTAACGGATATAGGAATATCTGTAGTTATGAAAGTATCGAGCTGATTTCCATTTCTAATGACGACATGTAATGCAGGTATATGCACAAAGCCTGTATCAAATACAGAGATCAACCAGGTAGCGCGTGTAGAAGCAGGATTTTTGGCATCCAATTCAGGACCACTGGCAACTTCAATCCCCGGAATCGAATCAGGCCACACTTCTTTAATATTTCGCCATTCCCTGTCACCGCTTAGATCCGTGGTGATGGTAGCTTTGATCTGATCACCAAGTATTACTTCTGTTCGGTCCACCGTCATCACCGTCTGTGCAGACAAATTCAAACTCCAAATGAGTCCAACCACAATCCAAACTCTCCTCATCAGTTGGCTCTTTGTTTAAAGAAGCGGTGTAACTCCTGTATATAGGATTGATCTGTAGTCAATGTGATGACGTCGCTTTGATTGCGCTTAAACTGGTCTTTAAAGTCGAGTAATCGATCTGCGTAAGCCAATGCAAATGAATGTCTGACAACAGGGTCAGAGGTATCAACCAATCTCATCTTACCACTCTCAGCATCCTGCATTCGGATGATGCCTGCATCCGGCAGCATACTTTCAGCGGGATCATGCACATGGATACCAACCACGTCATGACGTCGAGCAGCAATACGTAAAGTAGTCTCAAAATTTCCTGAAATAAAATCACTCATTATAAAGGCGATACATTTCTTCTTGATTACATTACTGACATACGCCAATGGAATATTAATATCTGTCTTCTTACCTGCGGGCTCGAAATAAAGTAGTTCGCGAATGATGCGAAGCAAATGTTGTCTGCCTTTTTTAGGAGGGATATACATTTCAACTTTATCAGAGAAAAGAATAAGTCCAACTTTATCATTGTTTTGCAAAGCTGAAAATCCGATGACGGCACAAAGCTCAGCGATCCATTGATTTTTCCACTGTTCTCCGGTACCAAAAAATACGGAAGGGCTGACATCCACCATCAGCATTATAGTAAGTTCTCTTTCTTCTTCAAAGACTTTGCTGTAAGGATGGCCGAATCTTGCCGAAACATTCCAGTCTATAAAACGTATATCATCTCCGGGGTAATATTCTCTTACTTCGCGAAAGGACATACCCTTTCCTTTAAAAGCGCTATGGTATTCGCCAGAGAATAAATCACTCGCTAATCGCTTGCTTTTTATCTCCAGCTCACGAACTTTTTTTATTATATCGGCGGTGGTTAACATGGTTGATCGAGGTTGGTTGTTCGTTGTTCGTCATTTTAAATCTGACTTTTCATAGTAATTTATAAGGCCGTTTAAAACCTGTAACGATCTTTCCAACAAAATATTAAGGGCCTCAAAGTTTTGTTTAGAAACCATTTGCAGTTGTTGGGCAATCAATAGAAG
>JALYSC010000414.1 GCA_030855005.1 Bacteroidota bacterium
TGGGGTTTGTAAGACCTGGTCGAGAATTGGTTTTGAGTTGTCATTGTCGTAATTCTTTGAGTGTGGAAAAGCCAAAATTTTGACTGACTCAAAGGTGGGTGAGGCGCATGTTCACCCTTCTGGACTGAATGACTTAAAAGGAGGATACAGCTTTCTTTCGGTATTTAATGAGTAGCACTAATGTATCATTTCAATGAAACATCCAATATAAAATACTGAATACGTGTCACTTACGCGAGTCGCTGGGAGATATCCCAAATTCCTGTGCAAAGCATCTGGAAAAATAATTGGGGTCGGTAAAGCCTACTTTATAAGCTACTTCCGTGACATTGAGCTCATGGGTTTGAAGCATTTCCCGAGCCGCCAATAGACGTATCTGCCGAATAAAAAGAGATGCTGAGAGGCCTGTCAGCGCTTTCAATTTTTTATGCACCTGTGTCCGGCTCAGGTAAATAGACCTGCATAGTTCATGGATGCCAAACTCACTGTCATCAAGATGCTGATACACGATATCCCGCACGCGGCCCACAAATTCATCCTCACGCTTTTTACCGGTGTCCTCATTGCTGACTGGTGCGAGACCTTTTTGCCCATATCTCTCTTGTAACTCCTGGCGGCTATCCAGCATATTGGTGATCTGGAGTCGTAGCTCTTTCTTATCAAAAGGCTTTGCTAAATACAGGTCAGCTCCACTTTCAAGACCTGCGATTCGTGATGGCGTATCTGTACGGGCAGACAGCAGTATAATAGGTATGTGACTGGTGATCTCGAGCTCCTTGAGTTCACGACATAGCGCCAGTCCATCTTTCACCGGCATCATGACATCACTGATGATGATATCCGGCACTGATTCAATGGCTTTGTCAATTCCTGACTGCCCATCTTTTCTAAAAGTGAGATGGAATGTATCTCCAAGGCACACTTCGAGAAACTTGATAACATCTACATTGTCTTCAACAATGAGCACTTCAGGCAGATCAATTGAATCAGTACCAGTATCTGTTTCTTCTATGAGCTCAGGCGGTGTAATGTAGCCCGGAACGATCTTATTAATTTTTGATTTGAATAAATCTGTGTTGACCATATCAGCGACTGAATACTGAGGGAGGGTAATGACAAACTGTGTTCCTTTGCCAAGCGTGCTTCGGACTTTGATTTCTCCTTCCAGCACCCTTACAAGCTCATGGACGATAGATAATCCTATGCCTGTTCCAAAGTTCTTACCCGTATCATCAGATTGGAAGAAGCGTTCAAAAATATGCGTCAGATCTTCCTCCGGAATTCCCTTTCCGGTATCCCTAACTATAATTTCAAGCATTGCTTTATTATCAATATTACGCGGTGTGATCTGGATATAGATATTGCCTTCCTCTGGAGTGAAGCGAATAGCATTGGACAGTAAGTTGGAAATGATAGAAAAATATTTGTCCGGGTCATAATCCATGAGGATCTCTTCTTCTTCACATAAAAAGTGAAGTGTAATCTTTTCTGTCTCCGCATGACCACGAAATGCGTCGATGACATATCCTATATACGAGATGATGTCTCCATGGACCATATTGACAGGCAGGGATCCATTTTCCAGTTTGCTGAGATCCAATATCTGGTTGATGAGGTTTAATAAATTACCTGCATTGCGCGTGATAATCTCCGAACCTTCATCAAGCCATCGCTTTGGATTTTCTTTGATCACCTCTGACATCCCTGAGATGACGGTCAGGGGAGTTCTGAGTTCATGCGTGAGGTTGGTAAAGAAACGTGATTTGAATTGCTCCAGTCTTTTGATCTTATGTTGATCTTGTTTAATTTCTTTAAGTGCGAGGAAATTAGTCACTCGAAGGTTGTAATCAAACGCATCAAAGAAAAAGGTTACCAGGGATAGAAAGACGATTTCATAATAAATCGCAATTTTCGGATAGTTTTCCGGTACTTCCTTCTTTAGATACACCACAAGGACCATGGGCGGAAGTGTGAATAAGTAGAAAATCATCAGCTCTTTAAAGGACATGGCAAACATCCAGCTGCAGATAAAAATGAATGCGAAAAACATGACCAGTCCGTTGCGGCTGATAAAAACCAAGATTGCCATGCCGAAGAGAAAAATAAAAGTAATGACCACCATGCCCCATATATGGATGCCTCTGCGCAGACGGGTAGAAACCACCCATTTCTTGTGAAAGGTCATAGACCAGACAGGCAGGATGTAAATCAATCCGAAGATGTGGAAATAGAAGAGCAATCGGAAAGTTTCTTGTTCCTCGAATTGTCCGGAGAGCATGCGACTGATATCTAATGGAAACAAGAGGACGCTTACCATCAAGCCAATCCAGGCACCGACTTTAATTCTCTCAATGCTCTCAATGTCTTTATATTCTGTAAATTCTTTTTCAAGGCCAGGAGGGAGGTCGCGTCGAAATTTTAAAATCCTGCGGAGGTAAAAGACGGTGCGGTTAATATTCCATTTATTAGTGGACATGAGAGGAGTGTTGGCCTATTGAAGATAGCGATCAAATTAGGAAGTTGGGAGGCGATATAGAATCAGTATAAATCGGTATTTATTAATTCTATTTTTAGCATCTTAGCCCTATGCAAACATTCATTTTACAATGTTCATCCTTCGCATGCCGTGCATCCGGATCCCGATCAGTACAAGTGGAAGCAGTAGATCTGCAAATAGCTATATCCAAATATGGCAACTGCCAGAAATGTGGTGAATTGATGAGGGAGAAGAATTCCTCGAGGGAGAAAAGGAAATAATATCCAACATGTTAGTTGGAAAAAATTTATAAAGGGAGATTAAGAGACAGGTTTAAAATAAGAGATGGAGATCATAAGGTGGTTTTCTCAGCACCATCATCCATTTTATCCACGATATTCTCCATCACCGAATTGGCCAAATCCTGAAGTTGGGTTTTTCCTGATGCAATGATTTCATCAAGGTCGTCTACAATTTTCAATCCCTGCTCTCTTAGACGGGCACGAGTTTCACTACCTTTCTCAGGAGCTAATAACATTCCAAGGGCGGCACCTATAGCAGCTCCAAAAATAAAGGCAGTTAATACATTTTCAGATTTCATCTTGCTTCTTTTTATGACAAGTTAAGCCTAAGGTTGTACATCCTCACGATTTTTATTTCTCCTTTATCTGATCAAACAACAGATATACATCTTCTACTTTAAATAAGTCCGAACCGGAAACCATCGTAGTGGCCGTTCCACATGCAACACCAAACTGAACAGCCTCCAGCAGTTTAATTCCTTTTGAAATTGCATGGACAATTCCTGCTACCATACTATCACCGGCTCCAACCGTGCTGAGCGTTGTAACTTTTGGAGAAGAAATAACCTCGGCTTCATACTTCGAAATCACCATGGCTCCCTGCGGACCCATGGAC
>JALYSC010000046.1:0-380 GCA_030855005.1 Bacteroidota bacterium
CATTAATATTGATGGCAGGAGTCAGGCTCTCCTCCCGGTTTTACCTTCATTATGGGTATGACATCGGATTGAGCAGTCTTCAGTCCGTCCATCAGGGTACGCACGAAATAATGATTCGCTACAATCTGGGAAAAATGATTGGTGCAGGACTTCCTCCACGCACGATTTATAACCCCAGGAACCTGTAATCTGATGCGCGGGTAGGATTATCGCTTACATTTCCAATACATCTCAAAATATGAGATAAATACTTTATAATCTGCGGATTATAGATTTATTTTCGTCACTATATTTTCTCCTCTGCCTGACGAATTTAAATTTTTTGAAAAGGATAATATTGTTAATTATTATCTCGTTACATCGATTGTTGGCATAAATTA
>JALYSC010000046.1:390-10025 GCA_030855005.1 Bacteroidota bacterium
ATGCTGTCCTTTGAGTGGTTACGAAAAGATATTTGTTTGGATATCAATCTCAAAAAATTATCTTTACGCCTCTTTTTTGAGCTACCCAACACAGCGAAACTTTTAATAAAAGGATGAGGAACATTTCAATCTCAACACTGGCCATTTTAAGTATGGCCTTTCTGCTCAGTTCATGCAGCTCTAAAGAGTCTGGACAACTCGTAGGCGTATTGGACAGACCCAAATATGCAGGCATTAACCCGTATGGAATGGAATACATTCCCAGCGGGACATTTCATATAGGCCAGGCAGATCAGGACATTTACAATAGTTACATGGAACGCCCGTTGCAGGTTTCAATTGTAGGTTTCTTTATGGATGACACTGAGGTCACTAACAATGAGTATCGTCAGTTTGTCAGCTACGTCCGTGACTCCATAGCCCATACAACTCTGGATCACTTCATAGAAGATGACCTCGGCAACCAAAAAATCGACTGGGAATATGAAATCGACTGGGCTGATGAAGCGCTCGATGATATGTACTTCCAGGGAGATGATGTCTTCGCAGGCACAAAAGAAGTGGACACTCGCGAGCTCATCTACAAATATGAGTGGAAAGACTGGAAAAAAGCAGCCAGTACTTCCTTCAAAGGAAAACGCACAGAGATCATCAATACTGAAGAGGTAAGTATCTATCCTGATACCCTGGTATGGATCCGCGATTTTGCATATTCATACAATGAGCCTTTCACTCGCAATTACTTCTGGCATCCTGCTTTTGATGATTATCCCGTAGTCGGTGTTAACTGGAAAATGGCAAAAGCATTTTCCGCATGGCGTACCAACTTGTGGAACACTTATAAAGGAGAAGAAGAGCCAAATACTGAAGAATTCCGCCTACCTACAGAACATGAATGGGAATACGCCTCAAGAGGTGGTCATGATCTGGTTCCTTTTCCTTGGGGTGCTTACGGACTTCGGAACTCTAAAGGATGTCTCTTAGCTAATTTCAAACCAGGACGTGGTAACTATCCAGAAGATGGTGGACACTATACAGTTAAAGCTGATGCGTACTTCCCTAATGATTATGGATTGTACAATATGTCAGGAAATGCTGCAGAATGGACTGAAACAGCATTCTTCGAAAATGCACATTCAATTATTCACGATAATAATCCTGACATTAAATATGATGCCAAGCCAGATGATCCAGCGGTATATAAGAGAAAAGTAATTCGCGGCGGATCCTGGAAAGATGTATCCTACTACCTGCAGACAGGTACACGTGCATGGGAATATCAGGATACCACCAAATCTTATATCGGATTTCGTTGTGCATTGACCTTCCTCGGGAGAGCCATCAACGATACAAACTAATCAGTCACAGGGTATATATTATCTTCCATTCCCTGTCTCCATGATTTGACCATCAAAAACAAAAACCGGGCTCCTGGAGCATAGTATTTTTCATGTACCCGGCATTTTCAGATAACTGCAATCATTAATTATTTAACAATTAAAACATCTCAACAGGCATGAACAGCATAGTAAAATCTGCTTCATTCAAGTATTTGAAAAACTTCCTCATTGGTGTCGGTGCAGCCGTCGTAATGGTTGGAGCACTAGGCAAGATCCTTAGCACCACATGGGGTGATGCAATGATCACAATCGGTCTCTCCACTGAAGCCTTTATCTTCCTCATGTTAGGTCTTATCCCACCAGAGAAAGATTACTATTGGGAAAAACTTTATCCAGGACTGGAAAAGTACAACAGTAATATCACTCCACTTTCAGCCGGTGAACTCGACAAAGACCAGCGCCCTTTAAATGGTGCAAAAGTTGAAACTCAGTTGGGTGGCATGTTATCTGAATTACAAATCATGGCTAAAAGCATGAGTTCTCTGAAAGCACTTCAGGAAGTAGACTTTTCAAAAGCCGGTGACCAGATCAAAACAATGGGAAATTTCTATGATCGTATGAATCAGGCGATGATCGAACTGAGCAACAGCGTAGAAGAATCAAAAGCTTATCGTGGCCACATTTCTGCCCTCAATCAGAACCTCGTTGGAGTTAACCAAATGTACCAGGGTATACTTACAGGAAAAGGACATATCGATTCGATGAATGCTGCAATGGCAGAACTCGGCAGTAGTGCTGAAGAAGCCAGAGGATACAATGACCAATTGACTACACTCAATAAGAACTTACGTTCATTGAACGGCGTCTATGGCAATGTATTGACAGCTATGACAGGAGGCTCAAAGGCTTAATGTTGAATATCTGATTAGCGAACGAATCTATTTTTTAAAGAAAAACTATTAATTCGATATGTCAATTCCAAAGGAGCCCAGACAGATCATGATTAACATCATGTATCTCGTATTGACTGCCCTGCTTGCACTTAACGTTTCTGCCGAAATTTTCAATGCTTTCAAAGTAGTTGATAAGAGTATGGTAAGAAGTAACAGTTCTATTGACGAAGCAAATTCAAAATTGCCTGACGCTATTAAAGCTGGTGCCAAGAAACGGGAATCACTCGCGGTGTATGCCGAAAGAGTAGATCCAGTTCGTGCAACATCCAAAGAGCTGGATGCTTACATCCAGGCTCTCATTGATACTATGATTACTACTTCAGGGGGTTATCTGACAGATCCTGAGACTGGCCAGATCACTGACAAACTAAAAGGGGAAAAGGATAAGACCATTACCACACGAGTTTTAGTTGACAGGCCTGCAGGAGAAGATTTGAAAGCAAAAATCCTGGAATATCAGAAAAAGTATCTGGCATTTTTTGATCCTGAAGACCTAGCTATTTATGGTGACGACGTTGCCCTGGTCATTGATGATGAAAGCTGGAAGAAAAAGAAAAAGAAGACTTGGTCTGAAATGAATTTCAACCACATGCCACTTCAGGCAGCTCTTCCGATCCTTCGTAAATTTCAGAATGATAACAAGAACTCCGAAGCTACTGTCCTTAACTACCTTGCTAATAAAGTAGGTACAACGACTGACGTGGTTCTTGATAAGTTTACTGTCGTATCAGCTGCCAAGAAATCTTATGTCATCAAAGGGGATACTTATGAGGCGGATATCTTCCTGAGTGCCTTTGCAGGAGCAGATAGTAAGACAGGGATTTCAATATCTGTTGATGGTCGTGGTCTTCCGGTGGATGCTGAAGGAGTTGCAAAATATAATGCAACTGCAAGCTCTGTTGGTATCAAAAAATACTCAGCCAATATCAACGTACTTAATCCTGTTACAAACGAAACACAAACCTTTAAAAAAGAATTTGAATACGAAGTTGGAGAGCGTTCCGTATCAGTATCAGCTTCCAAGATGAACGTGTTTTACATGGGCGTACCTAATCCGGTGGAAGTATCGGCTGCGGGTGTACCTAGTGCGCAGGTAAATGTTAGTATGTCTGGTTCAGGAGGCGGCAGTATCACACGTAATGGAGATGGCACTTTCACCGTTAATGTATCATCACCTACCAAACTTGGAGAATTCGCTTACATTAATGTATCTGCGCCGGGACTTAGTGCGAAAAAGGATTTTCGTGTCAAAAGGATTCCGGATCCGGTTGCAAAATTGTCAAGTTCAAGAGGTGGTGTCATGGGCGCAGGCGAGTTTAAAGCTCAGCGTGGTCTCAATGCAGTACTTGAAAACTTTGACTTTGATGCGAAATGCGAAATCATGGGTTACCAGCTTGTACGTGTACCTAGACGCCAGGATCCACAACTTGCAGCAAATCGTGCCGGAGCATATGGAGGAGAGGCAAGAGGTTTGGTAGATCAGGCAAAAGCAGGCGATACCTACTACTTTGAAGATGTCAAGGCCAAATGTCCTGGTGACGGGTCTGGTCGTGAGATCAATCAACTTGTATTTAAAATAAATTAATCATTCGTCATGAAATCATCTTTTTATCTGGTTGGTTTACTTCTTTCATTTTTTCCCGCATTGATGTGGGCTCAAAATGCTGAGGAGACTATCATCACAGAGTCAAGTGATCCTGTTGAAGATATATATCTTGATGACGTCGTCAGACGCACCATGATATTCGAAAACAGGGTGCTTCCCTATGAGCCTCTTCGTGAAGCTGATATTCCATGGGAAAGACGTATGTGGAGGGTTATCGATGTTCGGGAGAAATTAAATCTTCCATTCACATATCCTGTACAACCTTTCTTTTCTATCCTGGCTGATGCAGCTCAATCCGGCGAGATCAAAGTCTTCAGAGATGAAGAGTTTAAAGAGATGATGTCTCCTGATGATGTTATTGGTGTTCTAAATTCAGTTGACACGGTTTTGATCTTCAATCCTGATACCTATGAGGATGAAGTGCAGATCGTCAATAATCCTACGAATCCCGAAGACATCAAAAAATTCAGGATTAAGGAAATGTGGTATTTCGACAAAGAGAGTTCCAGAATGCAGGTTCGTATCCTGGGGATTGCTCCGATCAAAGACACATATGATGAAAACACGGGAGAATTTAAATACGCCATACCTCAGTTCTGGGTATATTATCCTGAAGCACGTGAAGCTCTGTCTCGTTATACAGTATTTAATGAAGCAAATGATGCTTCACCAGGTACATGGTATGACTTATTTGAACAAAGACGTTTCGCCAGCTATATCTACAAACAGTCAAACGTTTTGGATTACAGGTTGGATGACTTCTATACAGAAGAAGGTTCAGGTGTTGCTCGTCTGATGGAGTCTGATCGTATCAAGTCTGAGCTCTTCAACTGGGAGCACGATTTGTGGTCATATTAAAATCAAATTCGAATTAAAATATCAAGGCCCTTGCGACAAAGTCGTGAGGGCTTTTTCATTTTAGGATCAAGGGAGCACAGGAAGAAAGGAAGAAAGGAAGAAGAATTAGATGATCTCCTGAGGATTTATATATGAATTTAAGCTACCATCCTCCGTTTTAGGTTCGTTGCCTATTTTTGCATCCTTCTGACCAAAGTCCAGTCTATTGCACATGAAAGAAATTGCCACCGGCATAACCACATATTCCTTGTCATCCAATCTTCAATGGGCGATTAACTCCTTGTTGATTCCTTTGATACTGATAGTCTTGGTGACTTCCTGCTACAAAGAGAAATTCACCACAGATCAGGGGGACAGACTTTCATTTTCAACAGATACACTCAATTTCGATACGGTTTTGACAAGTATCAGTACCGTGACCAGGTATTTTAAGGTTTACAATCCGCACAACCTTTCTATTAATATTGATGAAGTCCGGCTCACAGGTCCGCAAGCGGAATTTTTTACGCTTAACGTTGACGGCATGACAGGTGATGTTATAACCGATATTACTATTCGACCCAATGACAGTATTTATGTTTTTGCCGAGGCGACAATCGATCCTGATCAACCTTTATCTGTGAGCCCTTTTGTTTTAGAAACGGATGTACAATTCAAGTCCAATGGCAACGAAGAAAAAGTATTGATTGTCGCATGGGGACAAAATGCTAATTACATTCCAGGTCCACATACGCCTAACCGTATTTCTTTACTCACCTGTGATCTTGGAGAAGAGACCTGGGATGATCCGAAGCCTTATGTACTGTATGGTACATTATTAATTGATTCATGTACACTCGTGCTTCCACCCGGCACTCGATTATACATTCATGGAGGTATTGCTAACAACCCGCTTGGAATCTATAATGAAGGTCTTATCTATACTTTACCTGATGGGCGCATCCGATCAGAAGGGACGTTAACTGACCCGGTGATCATTCGGGATGATCGCATTGAACCTGATCATGAAGGAGAATGGGCAGGCATTCGACTTGGCCCCGCTAGTGGCCCACATTCATTTTCACATACTCAGCTAAGCAGTGCTATCGTGGGAATTTCCGCGGATAGCGCAAGTTCAGTATCAATTGATCACTCTTCAATTGCATTTACAGGAGGCCCCGGTTTTTTTGGCAGGCACGCCAACGCTTCGATCAGCAATTCTTTATTTTATGAAAATGGAGCTCAGGCTATCGCTTTGACGTACGGAGGCAGCTATCAGATAGACTACTGTACGATGGCTAATTTTGGAAATGACAGGGAAGCATTGTTGATGAATAATTTTTACTGCTCAGATGCATTGTGTTCAGAAGGTGCATTATTCAATAAGCTTACCAGCAGAGTCAATAATAGTATCATGATAGGATCATCAACGGATGAAGTATGGATCGTGGATGGCACTGAACCGCAATCCGGATTACTGGATATACTAATGAAGAATAATATTGTTATTGTTGATGAGCTTCTTAAAACCGAAAACTTTCCTGACTTCTTTCAGTCTTTATGCACAGATTGTTTTGAATACCATTTCAACGATACACTTTTTGTCGACATGGATAAATATAACTTCCATCTCGACACGGGTTCCATAGCTGAGATGAAAGCCATTCCGATACTCGGCATTTCAGATGATTTTGACGGATTCATTCGAGATGCAGTGAAGCCGGATATAGGTTGCTATGAATTCCGGGAGTAATTTTTTATGTATTGGGCACTACGTGTGTATTAATACTAGACTTATCTACACGCATCAGGATCATAAAACCTATTGCAAAAAATACCGCCAGTATGAGTACACTGATACGCATGCTTCCGGTGAGGGAATTGACCAGTCCAAAAATAAAAGTGCCTGACACGATGGCTAATTTAGAAAGCACATCATAAAAACTAAAAAAGGAAGTAAGATCTTCTGTACGGTTTTCAAGCAATTTGGCGTATGTAGAACGCGATAAAGACTGGATTCCACCAAGGACCACACCAACACAGGCAGCTATTGTAAAAAACTGCCATTTCTCTGTAGTAAGAAAAGCTCCTGCACAGATAAATATCCAAACAATGAGTTGTACAAGTATGCTGAATTTATTTCCCCTGCGCTTTGAGACAGCGGCAAAGAATAGTGCACCTGGCACAGCTACCAACTGCAGCAGGAGGATGGTGATAATTAATTCAGAATCTTTAAATCCCAATTCCTGTGAAGCAAATAATGATGCCAGATAAATAACTGTATGAACCCCTGCTATGTAAAAGAAATAGGATAGGAGATATCGTTTGATGTTTTTATCAATTTTAATTTTATCCCATACTGATCCTAATTCTTTCCAGCCACGTCTAAATAAATTCTCTTCTCGTTTGATCGGATGATCTTTTGGAAGTCGGTTAAACGTGATTTGCGCAAAACCAAGCCACCATAAGCCAACGAGGACAAAGGATATTCGCGAGGGTAGAGTTGGGTCGCTTATTCCAAATATTTCAGGCTTCTGAATCATGGCAAGACAAAAAATCAGTAGCAGCACACTTCCTATATATCCATAAGCGTAACCGCGCGCGCTTACCCTGTCATACTGATCCTCACTGGCAATGACCGGTAAATAAGAATCATAAAATACCAATCCTCCAGCTGCGCCAATCGTCCCAATAATGAATGCCAGCGTGCCGATCCATTGTGTCTCCTGTGATTGAAAAAAGAAAAGAGAGATACATCCAATAGCACCAATAATTGTAAACGCCTTTAAAAAATACATCCTTCTGCCACTGTAATCTGCGATTCCGGATAAAAGAGGTGAAAGAAATGCAATCAGTATATAAGCAGCTGAAACAGAAAAAGAATATAAGGCAGAATTTGAAATCGTCCCACCAAAAAGAGGAATATTTTCTGCTGCTACATTTGAAAAGTAGATTGGAAAAATAGCTGTTGAGATCACCAGGTAGTATGCTGAATTTGCCCAGTCAAAATAAGCCCATCCATTAATCACACGTTTATCATTGATTTGCATGGAGTGAAGGTATCATTTTATGAACATGGAGATTTGCATTCACCCCGACAACTAGCGCGTCACTTTTGTGTTCTCCATCGGATGTTTTCCTATCTTCCAGCCCTATGCGAATTCTGATATTAAGCCGAAGCCCCATACTGTATTCAACACATAGTCTTGTCATGGCAGGCCGTAGGAGAGGACACGCTGTACGCGTTGTAGATCATATGCAATGTGATCTGACAATTCTCAGCGGGAAGTTAGGTGTAAGATATCAGGGAGAATTTTTAGGATACCCTGATGCTGTTATTCCAAGGATTGGTTCGTCTGTTACAAGCTATGGTGCCGCCGTGGTTCGTCAATTTGAAATGATGCAGGTGTATTGTGTGACCACTACTGACGCCTTGCTGCGGGCTCGCGACAAAAGGACAGCAGCTCAATTTCTGGCTGCTCATGATTTGCCGGTACCGGATAGTGTATTCACAGCCGTGCCTGAAAATGTTGAACAGGTATTGCGACTCCTGGGTGATCAATTTCCGATTGTGATTAAGACCCTCAATAGCACACAAGGGCAGGGGGTTATTCTGGGGGAATCTTTTACTTCTGCGCAATCTGTTGCAGAGGCATTTATCAGGTTGCGCGAAGAGATATTGCTGCAGCGATTTATTGAAGAGGCTAAAGGAAAAGATATTCGAGTCTTCATAGTCGGTGGTGAAGTAGTCGCCACCATGGAACGTAGTGCACAGAACGGCGAATTCAGATCGAATTTGCACAGGGGTGCCACCAGTCAAAAAATTAAAATAACCTCGCAGGAAGAGGAAATAGCACTTCGCGCTGCAAGACTCATGGGACTTGAGGTCGCAGGTGTGGATATTCTTCGATCCGATGCAGGACCCTTAATATTGGAAATCAATGCTTCTCCGGGACTAGAAGGTATTGAAGGAACAACCGGTGTCGATATCGCCGGTGCCATTATCAAATTTGTGGAGACACATGCCCGATCCGTCGTTGTATAATAAAATCAGACCCATTCATCTGGGCAACAATGAAATCCTGCCGGGTAATTCCGCGAAGGCGAGCTATAGCGTAGGAAATCTGCCTTCAGGAACAAGAGTTGCAATTCAGATGGAAGTTTTCAGAAGTGACAAGCCGGGGCCTCACGTACTCATCATCGGTGGCGTCCATGGTGATGAAGTGAATGGGGTTGAAATAGTGCGCAGGACGCTGGAGAAAAATTTATTTGGATCACTGCAGGTAGGTTCAGTCATTGCAGTCCCATTGCTCAACGTGCACGGCTTTATCAATTTTAGCCGCGATGTACCTGATGGCCGTGACGTCAACAGGAGTTTTCCCGGGACATTGATAGGAAGTCTGGCATCAAGAGTTGCAAGGATCATTTCAAAGAATGTTTTTCCACAGGTAGATATCATTATCGATAATCATTCGGGAGGTCAGACCCGGTACAATTATCCTCAGGTAAGGATTACACGAGGGGATGTGGAAAGTTATAACCTGGCCAAAGCTTTCAACCCTCCGTTTATCATCCACAAGTCTGCGTTACGAGGATCACTGCGCAAAGCTGCTAAGCTGACCAATAAGCCATGCCTCATATATGAAGGTGGCGAAGCCTTGCGGCTGGATGGTTTTTCTATTTCACGTGGTGTTAGTGGTATTGAGCGTACTCTCCAGCATTTAGGTATGCTTGAAGGAATACCTATTGACTCTCGTGTTCCTGTTGAGATACAAAATGCAAGCTGGATACGGGCTTCACATGCAGGTCTCTTTATCTGGAGTAAAAGCTCGGGTGCACGAGTGAAAAAGGGAGAACCATTGGGCGACATAGGGGATCCATATGGTACCAGGCGTATTG
>JALYSC010000046.1:10035-11571 GCA_030855005.1 Bacteroidota bacterium
CATACTAATGCCCCCGTGGTTGGACAGGGAGATGCTTTGTTTCATATTGGATATTGACCTGTAATCCCACTTGCGTCATTCCACTTCTCATTTATCTTTGGGCATCCGTATGAAATACAGTTCCAAATTTAAATTCCCCCTCCTCCTCTTCCCCTTCTTGTTATTGGGCTACGCGTGCAACTGGCAGGGAAGGATTAAGGAGCCCGAAGAAAGAGCTGAATACAGCGACTCTGCAGATACTGACACTCAATTCCAATCTGAAATAAATCAATACGAAAGTGTAGATCGTGTGATCTGGCAGAAACCTGATCTGGTTATTGACCAATTGGGCGAGGTTGAAGGAAAAGTCGTTGCAGACCTTGGTGCAGGTACCGGTTATTTCAGCCGCCGTATTGCTTATAAAGGGGCTACTGTGATTGCGATCGACATTGATCCCAGCGCTATACGATGGATGCAGGAACAAAAAGCGAGGTTCCCTGTAGAACTTCGCGATCGGCTTATTATTCGACTTGCAGAACCGGACGATCCAAAACTTGGAAAGAATGAAGTTGATATTGTATTGCTGGTGAATACCTATTCCTATATCGCGGATCGTGTCAACTATTTCAAAAAATTACAAACTTCCATTAGGCCACTAGGCAATATTGTAGTAATTGACTTCAAGAAAAAAGAAACACCCTTCGGTCCCAAAGTCGAAGAGAGAATGGATGCTGCCGATGTAGAAAAGGAATTGCAGCAGGCAGGGTATGATATCATCAAAGTGGATGTTGAATCCCTGGAATATCAATACATCATTAAAGCCCAAAAAAAAGGTCTGAATTAATATTCTCTTACGATCAGCTCATCTCTTCCCGGTCCAATAGAAATAAATGGAATTGGAATATGAAGTTCTGTTGCAAGATACGTAAGGTAATCTCTTACTGCCAAGGGTAATTCTTCAAAAGAATTGACATTCACTTGTTGCATCCATCCCGGATGATGAGTGAGATGAACAGCATCTATCTGATCGGTCGGATCGAAAGGAACGGTAGTGGATAGTGTCCCATTGGATTGATATTGGTCCGCGACAGAAATGGATTCAAACTCATTTAGCACATCGAGTTTTGTGATGGCGATGTGTGTGCACCCGGTAATCATGGCTGCATAGTGAAGTTGAGGAAGGTCAAGCCATCCGCATCTTCTCGGTCTTCCTGTAGTACTGCCAAATTCATTTCCTGCAATACGAAGTCGTTCTCCATCTGCATTTAATAATTCAGAAGGGAATGGACCCGAACCTACACGTGTACAATATGCTTTTGTAACACCAATCACACGTCTGATTGCAGTTGGAGGTACACCTAGTCCACTGCATACACCGGACGAAATGGTGTTGGACGATGTGACAAATGGATAGGTTCCGAAATCTATATCAAGCATCACACCTTGCGCACCTTCCGCCAGGATATCATGACCTTGTTTCAAATGATCAGCGAGAAAATATTCTGCATCGATAAGTTGCAGCCCTCTCATCCTGTCGATGGTGTCAAACCATTTTAA
>JALYSC010000415.1 GCA_030855005.1 Bacteroidota bacterium
CTTGAGATCATCCCGCAAGACATTTCCATAAAACAATAGAGGAATACGCTTGGCCTGCGGAAGATTGAGATTTGTTTTTTTAGGAAGACGATGGCCATGATCCGCAACCAGGATAAAAAGTGTGTTATCAAACCACGGTTCCAATTTCGCTTTTCGGAAATATTCTCCCAAGCACCGGTCGGTATAGTAAGCCGCATTCCTGAATTTATCAGATTCATTCTTGCCAGGAAATTTTGTTTCCATCGGCACTTCAAAAGGCTCGTGCGAACTCAATGTTAGCAATACCGAAAGGAAAGGCTGTGAAACAGAACGTAAATCATCAAGTTGTCTTTGGAAAACAAATTCATCATGTGCTCCCCACTTGGTACTCAACTGATCTTCATCAAATCCATATTTATCAACGATGGTTTTAAAATGCGCGTTGAGCAAATAACTTTTCATGTTGGCAAAACCAATCTCACCACCATAATAAAATGAAGAAGTGTATCCATGATCCAAAAACACATCATTTATGTTTTTCAGTTTTTCAACCTTATATGGCACAGTAATGATCGACTGATGTGGGGGCGGAGGATAACCACTCAATACAGAAATCAAACCGTGCTCTGTACGTGCACCGGCAGAATAGATCTGCGTAAACAACAACCCGTCTTTGGCTAATGCATCAAATTGCGGCGTGATATTTTCCTCATCACCTAACGATTGTATAATGTCCGCTGTCCAGCTTTCCAATAAAATAATAACAATATTGGGATGCTTTGATTTAACAATTGTTGTATCGGGATTGGGTGCTACGTTGTATAAATTATTCAAACGAGCAGTAGCAGCATCTTCTTTCATAAAGATGTAGGGATTGTCGGTATGTTCTGTTTCCAAAAAACTGTGAATGAAATACCAGAAGGAATTAATCGAAGTATGATTATAAAATGGAGTGTCAGAAAAATAGGCAGAGCTCTCGTTGACCGGAATTTGCTGAAGGCCTCCACGTGCTGCTGTGATAATAATAAAAGGGAAAATGATCATGAGCAGATATCTCGTCCAGGATGGCCGGTGAAGAGAAAATTCCCCAATCCACCTTTTGAAAATAAAGATTGTTCCTACGGTCAGTACAGCACACAATGAACCAAGCAATACTAAATCCGTCAGTGAAACAAACGCCATGACTTCCTTCGGATACTTCAGATAATCAAAAACTTTGTAACTCACCAAAGATTGCCAGTCATGGTAAAGCCGTATGCCCGACACATTTAAAAACGCAACACCAAATAACAGTGGGCCAATAGACCATCGGTGAATGACTGATAATTTTCTATTCGGAAGGAATTGATAAAGAGACCAAAGCACATACGATGGAAGTATGACATACGCGATTGTTGAAAAATCAAGACGGATTCCAGAAATTAAACTAAAGAGCGCATCAGGAATAGAAATCGCATGTCCATGGAAACAATAGCCGGCAATAAAAACGATGCGGTAGATCGTAAAAGTAAAAAACCAGAATAAAACAAGTCGAAGGAAGATATGAAGCCGGCGAGGACCGGAGGCTGGTTTTTGCATCGCGATCCAAAAATATGTAAAGATGAGGTACATACTGAAAATAAAAATCAGCTTTAACAGACAGATCGTTCAACACATTAAGAGACTATGAAGCATATTGATTTAAGTACTTCTGTGGGATCCTTGAAATATTAGATCCATCCACGTCAGGAATTTCCAATGTCACAAAAGGGAAATCAAACGATTGCTGAAAAATTAACGACCAGTTTAACCGTTTTTCTGATTTTTATGTCGGATGATTTCGGCTGCGATGCTCACTGCTATTTCTTCAGGGGTATGACTTTGGATATCAATTCCAATCGGTGCATGTATGGTTTGAATTAGTTTTTTAGAATGCCCCCCTGCTTCCAGCTCATACAACAACTTTTCCACTTTTGATTTACTTCCCAACAAACCCATGTAAGCACAATTCCTTCCTATTAATTTTTCTAACGCAATGAGATCGGTTCGATAACCAAGCGTCATGATTACGACATACACATCAGGTGCTGCAGGAACAACCTGGTCTACCGAATCAAATACTTCAAGAATGTGTATCCGTTGTGCAAAAGTATTCTGATGGATGGTATTCAGTCCAGGCCGATCATCGATGACGGTGATATAGAAATCAAATTTAGACATCAGCTCAGATAGTGCCAATGCACAATGACCTCCCCCCACAATAAAGAGCTGATATTGAAAGCCTGTATTTTCACGATACCTGAAATCAGTTTCATTTATTTTTTCAAAAAAGGATTTGTTTGTATTTCTCTTTTCACCTTCTATATTGAAAACAGTGTTGCCATTTTCGTGACTGATGAGTATCGATACCGTGTGATAATTTATCGCACACGAAATGAGTTTTTCAATAGATGATGCGTCGGAGGAATTGATTTTAAAATAAACGACAGTTTGTTCGCCCGAACAAATCATCCCGCTTTGATGATGACCTACATCCTTCCGGTGGACCTGGTGTTTAATTACAGTTTTGGTCGGATCATCTAACAATGACTTAGCGTGTTCAACAATCTTTACTTCCATGACACCTCCACCGATGCTGCCGCAAATTCCGTCAGCAGATACTGCCATTTTAAAGCCCAATCTACCCGGGCTACTACCGGAACTCTCTGTCACTAACAATAACATGACCGCACGATCGGCTGCCAGTTGCTCAAGAATAAATTTCCAAACCGGGAGATAGAAATTCATGCAGGAATCGGGTTAGGAATGAGTTTGATTCGGATGATGAACTTTACCGTAGAGGTTCATTAATACCTTTTCCGGCGTGAAAGGTGCATCAAAGGAAGGAGAACAACCCTGGTGAAAAGCTCGCACAGCATCTCGGATTGCAAAATAGGTTCCAATCCCGTACATCAATGGTGGCTCACCAACAGCTTTGGACGAGAACACAGCGAGATTATCATCCATTACCGGAAGTGGCAAAATGGTTATTTCTGCCGGGACACTATATATATCAGGGATTTTATAAGAGGATAATGCATTCGACTTGAGAACACCTTTAGCATCATACATGATTTCTTCCATCGTCATCCAGCCAATGCCCTGCACAATACCACCTTCCATTTGACCCATATCAATTAATGTGTTCATTGATTTTCCAAAATCATGTACGCCCCGAATATAATCCACTTTATACCTGCCTCGAATACAATCCAGCGTAACTCTTGTTATCGCAGTTCCATATACATGATATGCAAATGGATGGCCTTTTGCAGTGCTCCAGTTGAAATGAATTCCCGGAGTCGCGTAATGCGCATGTTCACTTAAGCTGATGCGCCGGTCATATGCATGCTGAATTAACTTTTTCCAATCGAGGTC
>JALYSC010000047.1:0-2458 GCA_030855005.1 Bacteroidota bacterium
TCCCCACAGTCTTCGAGATGAACGAATTTCCCGTAACCAAATTTTTCAACCCAACGAGGAATGTCCCGAGGCATGATATGTGTGTGAATGTCTATTTTCATGGAAGGTTAAGTTCTTGCACTGAGCGGAGTCGAAATGTTAATCTGATTTTTTGATTATTGATAATAGATGCCAGATAACAGACTCTAGGTGTTCGTAATTTGGATTCTTTAATTCATTTGACTTATTAATAATAGTTGCGTCGCGAGTCCGGTATCTGGCATCTTTAATCTGGCATCGAAAGCGCATCGTTCACAAGTCACGTATTCATTGCGATTGTCACATTCTTAACCTCCGTAAAAAATCGCATCGCTTCCCATCCTCCTTCACGCCCCATGCCCGATTGTTTCATCCCACCAAACGGAGTACGCAGATCGCGGAGCAACCAACAATTTACCCACACGATACCAGATTGCATGGCTGCTGCAACTCGATGCGCACGCGTAAGATGATTCGTCCAGATGACCGAGGCAAGTCCATACGTTGTGGCATTCGCCAGGTCAATCGCTTCATCTTCTGTTTCAAAAGGCATGATTGTCACTACAGGTCCAAAAATTTCTTCTGTATTGGTCCGACATTTATGATCGAGACCAGTGATAATCGTTGGCTCAATGAAATATCCATTAGCCAGGTCACCATTCATGCTACCTTGCTTGCCACCAGTTAGAATAGTACCGCCTTCTTCCTGAGCAAGATCGATGTATGATAAAACTTTATTCAAGTGTGCTTCTGAAATCAGTGCACCGATGTCAGTTGATGGATCAGCAGGATCACCCATTTTTAATGCATTCACACGCCCAACAAAATCTGCAACAAATTTTTCATAAATGCTTTTCTCTACAAGGATGCGAGAACTACATAAACAAATCTGTCCTGTATTACTAAAGCTGGATTTAATTGTTGTTGACAACATGTGTTCATAATCGCAATCAGCAAATATGATCGTTGGATTTTTACCGCCCAGTTCGAGTGAAGATTTTTTTAATTGCTGCGCACAGAGTCCGGCAATTTTTTTACCCACAAGCGTGCTGCCTGTAAATGATATTGCTTTTATTTCCGGATGAACAACGATCGCTTCACCCACATCCGGACCGGTGCCATGAATAATATTCAATACACCTGGTGGCAGTCCTGCATCATTACAAATTTCTCCAAGCATAGCCGCTGTGGCCGGAGTCATCTCTGATGGTTTTCCAATTACAGCATTTCCACTCGCAATCGCTGGTGCTATCTTCCAGGTAAATAAATACAAGGGTAAGTTCCAGGGAGAAATACATCCTACAATACCTAGTGGATCACGGGTTGTGTATTGTATTGCCTGACCCGGTATATGATGCGACTCAGTAGCCCATTGCGAAGCAGCGGCAGCAAAGAATGAAAAATTAGAAGCAGCTCTGGGAATATCTAATTGACGTGCTAACGATATTGGTTTGCCGGTGTCCATGCATTCCATATCAGCGAGCACATCAGATCGTTCAACGATGAGGTCAGCAATTCGTTGCATGATTGCTTGTCGCTTCGAAAGAGAAGTAACGCCCCATTCTTTCGCAGCAAGACGAGCCCCATTTACCGCTAATTCAATGTCCGTGTGATCACCGGCCGCGAGATCTGCATATTTTTTACCGGTCGCAGGATTAATCACATCCATGGTGCCACCATTTAATGACGGCCTGTATTCACCATAAATAAAATGATCGAACCTGTTCATCATTGCGTAGTAAAATAATAGCTTAAATGCTGTTTTAGTTCTTTTGGCAGAGGAGGTAATTCTGATCTTGGAATTAATAATGTTGCCACTTGGTACAGGTCAGTAAATATGGTATGCTTTTGTGCTGTATCCTTCAAATACTTGTGCCCTGAAGATCCACCCGTCCCTGTTTTTCTTCCGATCATCCTTAATACCATCTGCGAATGACGGTTACGCCAGTTAGTCATCATTTCTTCGATATCCATGAGTCGTGACAACAATCGAAATGGTTGTTGAAGAATAGGTTCATCGCGATAAAGAAAAATAAAGAGAGCAGCAAGCATCGCTTTATAAGTAAAACTCACCTCACCTCTTGCGCGCATCTCTTCATATTTCTCAGGACTAAAAACAGCAGTAAAGTAAGTGCTTGTATCACCAATCATCGTAAGCCTTTGTTGCTTGACTTCTTCCGTCAACATATCAGTTGCATTGATGGCATCTTTTTCTTTTTGCAACATTCTTTCGACAGCCAATTTGTAGGAGTCAAGGAATTTAAATTTACTAAACTCGAGGAACGGCGTTCTTTCCAACCATTCAATCACATGCTCAAGAAGCGATTTTCCTTCTATTGATCTTTGCAACGCAATTTTCTGCTCCTCAGCGAAGACCACATCATAGGGAAGGTTATTGTATTGCAGTCGTTGTTCCTGCTTCAATCCAAGCATATTTTCC
>JALYSC010000047.1:2468-10501 GCA_030855005.1 Bacteroidota bacterium
CAATTCGGAATTGCAGACTTTGAAATCCACTCGCCGGAAATAAATATTGCCTGAAATCAAGAAAGTCCATCGCAGTTAGTGTTTCCATCACGCTGATCTGTTCGATAAGTAATTTCTGGATTTCTACAATTCGTTCAAGACGGTGTACGGCAGTTGAAATTTCATTCTCATCCATGCGGTTGTCTTCGAACATCACGGAGATACTTCCCAATTCATGAATGACTTGCTTAAACCACAATTCATAAACCTGGTGCATGATAATAAAGAGCATCTCATCGTGCGCACTTACTTTTTCCACTTCAGCACTACGTGGATGCTGAGCGTCCAAAAGTTTGTCAAGCTGCAGGTAGGCATGATAATGTACGGACGTAAATTTTTCTGACATGGTTGGTTATTCGGTAGTAATATATGCGGTCCCTTTTATTTCAATGAGGATTTGCGGTCTGGGCAAATCCACTACGGAGACAGTAGTACGGCATGGACCTGTTAGTTCGAAGAAAGAATTATATACTTCATTATAGGCATCGAAGTCATTCATGTTTTTTAAAAAAACAGTGACATCGACGAGATGATGCAGATCGCCTTCATTGAGTTGCAGATAATGACGGATATTCTCCAGGACAGCTTGTGTTTGCTCTCGGATATTTAATTGCCATACACCGTTTTCCATATTGGCTCCGATATAGGTGTTATCCGGTCTTCGGGAACTTGTGCCCGAAACGAATACCCATGGGCCGATGCGACGGGTATGTGGGTATTTTCCCAGTGGCTGAGCGCGATCCGAAGCAGTGATAATCTCCTGTGACATTGTGATATATGGCGTTTAGCCGCTAAGGTAGGGAAGGGTATCGTGAATCGAATTACTTTTATCTCCATGAATCTGGATCTCTCAGGGAAAAATGCGTTGGTATGTGGTAGCAGTAGCGGTATTGGAAAGGCATGTGCTATCGAATTATCAAAATTAGGTGCCAATGTGACATTGTTGGCCCGTCATGCTGATACTTTAAGTGAAACACTAAAAGAGTTACATCATGGGAAAAATCAACACCACGATTTTGTGATTGCTGATACCTCTCTGCATGAAGCATTCAGGCAAACGTTATTTGGATTGGTGACACAAAAGACAATTCATATTCTCATTAATAATTCAGGTGGTCCTCCGGCAGGTGATATCCTCAATGCTGAGGCCGATGCGTTTAAAAAAGCATTTACTCAGCATTTGCTTGCTAATCATCTTGCGGCGCAATTGGTTATCCCAGGAATGAAACGTGAAGGGTACGGACGAATTATTAATATCATTTCAACGTCTGTGAAGCAACCTTTACACGGCCTTGGTGTGTCCAATACGATTCGCGCTGCTGTGGCTAACTGGTCAAAGACCTTAGCTACCGAATTGGCATCAAGTCAGGTTACAGTCAATAATGTTTTACCCGGTGCAACAGAAACAGATCGTCTGAATGCTATTGTTTCTAACAAGGCCAATAAAAGTGGTGTTGATATGAATGAGATCCGCGAGCATATGATGTCCGAAATCCCAATGCGTCGTTTTGGTAAGCCGGAAGAAATTGCAGCTGCCGTTGCATTCCTGGCCTCACCTGCGGCAGCTTACATTACGGGCACGCAAATTACGGTTGATGGTGGAAGGACGGGAGTTCTTTAGTTGCAATAAAAGACAGGCATTGTAATAATGGAAATATAATTCAATGTGTAAATACAAAATCATTTTTTGATCAGGTAGCCTATTTTCAATCCCAGTGGATATTGGCCAACCCATTTTTTGCCGGCATAATTGTACTCAAAGGGAAACCACTCGGCGTGAGGAGGCTCAGTGGGTATTGGGTTGACAACATTGGAATAAATATGATTTCGCAATCCGACACCAAGCCCAAGGTAGTATTCCACAAAGACGTGTGGAGTCAGGAATGATTTATTTCCAATCATTAATTGAATTCCAAATTTTTCTTTTAAAATATCAGCCTCTTCATAAAATATATATTCTTCTTCATTTACCTGACTATAAATTTTTGAATGAAGCCTGTCTTTGATTTTTCTATAAAAAATTTCAGTTGCCAAATACAGTTCAGATCCTGATGATTCATTGACATACCATTTCACCTGGGGCCTGATTTCAAATGCTGAATAATTTTCTCCCCATACACTACCCTGTATAGGCATGTCTTTAAAAGCATTATTTGCCCAGCCAATTTCAAGACTATATCCTAAAGAAGAGTTTGGACGAAATTCTATGCCGAGTCTAAGTCTTGGATTTTTGTCAAAAAGTGGTAATGGTACAAACTGGATGCCCAAAGAATTTCTGCTTGTTGCATTGCTGGATTGTGCGAAAGGGGATTCGCAGCAGGTAAAAAGTATCAGGAGGAATATGAGCGTTTTCACAATACTAAAACTACAAAAAGTACATCTCAAATGGATTTTTAAGGAACACTTGTTTTATCAACATGTGGTTACATTTGCATCCGATTAAAGAATGAGAATTCGTGGAAAGAAAAACATATGTCGTCACCGGTGCCAACAATGGAATTGGTCTGGAAACTGTCAGGCACCTTGCCAATCACGGTGATCGTGTATTATTGGTCACAAGGTCTGAAGAGAAAGCAAAGCAAGCTGTGGAAAATATTCTCAGCACCAGTCCTCAGGCTCAACTTGAATATTATGTTGGTGATCTTAGTCTGTTAGAGGATATCCGGATGGTATGTAACCAAATACTGGATCGTCACACTGTCATTGATGGATTAATTAATAATGTAGGCATATGGATGTCAAATCATATTCTCACCAGGGAAGGCATTGAAACGGTCTATGCGACCAATCACCTAAGTTATGTGATGATGACACATTTATTATACCCTGCTTTGCGAAAGGCAGCACATGCACGTGTTATCAATGTTGCGAGTAATGCACATTCCTATGGAAAAATAAATCTGGAGGACCCGGGCTATTCAAAAAATTATCATGGACTTCGTTCCAATGGTCAATCCAAACTAGCCAACCTTTATTTCACCTTTGAATTGAATGCAAGAAAACCCGATGATCATATAAGTGTATATGCAGTTTCACCGGGACTGGTGAAGACTGACATTGGATTAAAGAATACCAATTGGCTTCATACCCTCGCATGGAAATTCAGAAGACGCAAAGGTCAGTCGCCGGTGGAAGGTGCACGTACATCTTTTTATTGCGCAGTTGAACCGGGCATCAAGGAAATTAGCGGTGAATATTGGGAATCCAATCAAGTAAAAGAAGTTTCCCCATCTGCTAAAGATCCTCAACTTGGAGCTAAGCTTTGGGACCTCAGTTTGAAGATGTGTGGTATCGAGGATTACTTTCACGAAAATCGACAGGACATGACTCTTAAATAATTCCCTGCGTTCCCTGCGCCTCTGTGTGAGTTAAACAGAATCCCCAATCAATTACTACCTTTGGAACCCCGCTTACCGTTTTAAAGACTGTCAATCAACAGCTTATGGTATTTCTTGAATTTGAGCAACCCCTTGAAAGTCTCTATGATCAGCTTGATCGGATAAAGCAAATAGAAGCTCAGGGGGATGTAGATGTTTCGGCTGCTATACGAGACCTGGAAAATAAGATCGCCCAAATGCGTAAGGAGATCTACGGCAACCTGACAGGGTGGCAAAAAGTCCAGTTATCAAGACATCCGGAACGACCCTACACGCTCTTTTATATCCATCAGATTTGCACCAACTTCATAGAGTTACATGGAGATCGCTACGTACGTGATGACAAAGCCATCATTGGTGGGATTGCACGCATTGACGGTCGTTCGGTCATGGTGCTCGGACATCAAAAAGGCTCCAATACCAAGATAAGGCAATACCGCAATTTCGGCATGGCCAATCCGGACGGTTATCGCAAGGCATTGCGCCTGATGAAACTGGCAGAGAAGTTCAATATTCCTGTGGTCACTTTTATCGATACGCCGGGAGCCTATCCGGGTCTCGAAGCTGAAGAGCGCGGTCAGGCTGAAGCAATCGCTAAAAACCTGATGGAGATGACGCAGCTCAAAGTTCCTATACTTTGTTATATCATTGGTGAAGGTGCTTCCGGTGGCGCTTTAGGTATTGGGTTAGGCGATAAAGTGTTTATGTTGGAAAATACCTGGTACTCTGTAATTTCTCCTGAGTCGTGTTCGTCAATTTTGTGGCGGAGCTGGGACTTTAAAGAAAAAGCAGCGGAAGCTTTAAAGTTAACTGCCGACCACATGTTTAATTTTGGGTTGATAGATGGTATTGTACAAGAACCACTTGGAGGTGCTCATAATGATCCGGAAGGCATGGCAGTAGCTCTTGAAAAACACATAATTACTCAGCTCGCGTTTCTTTCAAATCTCACACCGGACGAACGGATTAACCAACGGATCGAAAAATATTCTTCCATGGGTCGATATCACACGAAATCTGAACCAGAAGAAACTCGTTAGCCATTTCTGTAAAGGGACAGATTATGTTGGGATCGATTGGTACTTATTTATTTGAGAAGGAAAAAAGCAAACGGCTTCACAATCGTTCAGGTAGCTCCAAAGGATACAAGCACGACAAGAAAAATAGTTTCGGCCTCCTGTTAGATGGGTCCAATCCGGATGATCGAAATGTAGTCGTGGGATTTGCTGAGCAATTACGAAGGGAAGGTCATCGTGTGCGTATGTTAGGTTTTGTGGAAAGTAAAATGGAAGGACTCTCCATTTCATTTGATGTCTTTACTTCGCAGGAGTTGACTCGCTTTTCTAAAATTCCCAAAAGCTCATTGGCAGAAGCCTTTATGGAACAACCGTTTGATGTTCTCATCAATATGTCTATCAAATTCAATCACAAACCGCTGGATTATATCAGTGCAGTTTCACACGCATCATTTCGGATTGGCCCATGGTATGCTGATCAGCAGAACAATCCATATGATCTTTGCGTTGATGCCGGATCAACGGCTTCTCTCAAGGATTGGATCCGTGAACTAATGCATACTTTACAGAAGATTTATTAATGGTTCGAATGACATCTCTTGATCTGAACGGAACAGGTGTTGCATTGATCACACCATTTAAAGGTGGCGCGATCGATTTCAAAGCATTGACATCAGTTATTGAGAATGTGATCGCAGGTGGAGTTGAATATGTCGTCTCTTTAGGCACTACCGGAGAATCTACCAGTCTCACGGATATCGAACAAAAAGCCATCATTCGTCATACCATTGAAATTGTCAATAAACGTGTGCCGATTGTTGCAGGGCATTTTGGTGGTAACAATACTGAAGTACTTCGTGAGAAATTAGCATCATTTGATGCAGAAGGAATTGCTGGTATTTTATCCAGTAGTCCTGCTTACGTCAAGCCCACACAGGAAGGAATTTATCGCCATTACATGGTCTTGGCAGAAGCATCTCCTTTACCTATCATCATCTATAATGTTCCCAGTCGCACGGCATCGAATGTCTCGGCATCCACTATTATAAGACTGGCGAATGATTCACAAAATATCATTGGTGTAAAGGATGCATCTGCAGACTTGTTTCAGGCTGCGGCAACTGCCAGGAATATTCCACCTCATTTTTTTCTGTTGTCCGGTGATGATCCGACTGCATTACCTTTTCTATCCAATGGTGGCAGGGGAGTCATTTCTGTGATCGCCAATGTCTTTCCGGAGGCATTTTCATCCATGATGCGTCATGCCCTCTCAGGAGAATGGGGCCACGCCCGCAACCTCCATTTCAAGCTGCTAGATCTTCATCATTGGCTCTACATCGATGGTAATCCTGTCGGCATCAAGGAAGCCATGGCTTATAGAGGTATCTGTGAGCCTGATGTCCGCCTTCCACTCGTAGGGATGTCCGATGCTAATAAAAGGAAGCTTCACGAGGCGATGGATCAGCTCACCGGGTTAAAATAAATTCCAACCGATTTCCAAGTGTTAAAACACCTTCTAACCCTCTGATCATCAGTGGCTTAAACCCTAGTGGCACTACTAGTAGTGCCACCATTTATAATGCTCTGATTGTGAGATAGTTAGAATCTGTTTTAAAAGGGAGCTAAGAAGGGTAGAAATACGAAAATTTTTAAAGGAAATCAGGGAAATCAGGGCGAATATTCAATCCCTAACATCTTCAGTGCTTTGAAAGAAGCATTCTGCTCAGCGCTCTTTTTATTAAAGTCCTCACCGGTAGCGATCTCTTTACCATCTACGTAGACAGCAATTTTAAAGCGGTCACGATTTTCGAGCTTGAAGCGCTCCATGACTTTGTAGTCAATCTCGCTGCCGTTTTTCTGGCAATATTCGAGGAGTTGGGATTTGTAATTATCATCGGTATCCTCGAGATCGTGGATATTGAGGTGGCGACGGAGGATTTTACTCACGACAATGCGACGTGTGGTTTCGAATCCTTTTTCGAGATAGATAGCTCCTACCAGCGCCTCCAAAGCATTTCCTTTCATGGAGTCACTCAGGCGCGTGTCATTATTTTCCATCAGGACGACATCGATACCCATATCATCCGCGATACGGTTGAGGGTCTTACGCTTGACGATCTTGGATCTCATCTTGGTCAGGAAGCCTTCGTCGCTATTAGGATATTTTTTGAAGAGATACTCTGCTACAATAGTGCTGAGCACAGAGTCACCAAGATATTCAAGACGTTCGTTGCTGGTGACGGTGTGAAATTTAGGCTCAACGGCAGATTTATGACTGAAGGCTTGCTTGAATATCTGCAGGTTATGGGGCGTAAATCCTACAATGTTTGCAATACTTCGTGCAAACTGCTTATCGGAAGATATATAATGGTTGTAAAAGCTCCTGATCACAAAATAACTACTTACGCTTTCGCTGCCCCTTCATAAAAAGATCTATATGCGACCAAAGATAAGCGATGTATTGTGGCCTCCAAACCCAAAGCCATTGCTCATTACCGCTTTAACATCTCGTTGTTGCGCCTCATTGAAAGTGAAATTTAACCTATTGTCAATTTCAGGATCGTCTTCAAAATGATTGATCGTGGGAGGGATGAACTTGTGATTGATAGCGAGAATCGATGCGATAGCTTCGACAGCACCTGCAGCTCCAAGAAGGTGTCCCATCATGGATTTTGTACTGCTGATGTTGAGCTTGTATGCATCATCACCAAACACACTCTGTATAGCCCTGGTCTCTGCCACATCTCCCAGTGGGGTAGAAGTACCATGCACATTGATATAATCAATATCTGATGTTGTCATTCCGGCCTCTTTAAGAGCAAACTGCATACACTGTATTACGCCTCGACCGGTTGGTTCCGGAGCAGTAATATGGTAAGCATCCGCGTTCATCCCGGAGCCTAATAATTCCGCATAAATTTTTGCACCACGGGCTATGGCAGAATCATATGATTCAAGGATGAGGCAGCCTGCACCTTCACCCAACACAAATCCATCACGTCCTTTGTCGAAAGGTCTTGAAGCTGTAGCCGGATCATCATTTCTTGTAGAAAGCGCTTTCATGCTTGAAAATCCTCCGATGCCCGCACGAGTTACTGCAGCCTCGGAGCCGCCACAAAGTGCCATATCAATTCTACCAAGTCGAATATTATCTGCTGCTCCGATCATAGCATGATTAGCTGATGCACATGCTGAAACGCTGGCATAATTGACTCCTGAAAATCCGTACTTGATACTAATATGGCCGGAAGCGATATTGGCAATCAATTTAGGAATCAGGAATGGGCTGTATTTAGGAACACCAACTGCACGACCAGCTTCTTCAATCTGTTCTTCAAATGTTGTAAAGCCTCCGATACCACTTCCCCATATGACGCCGATGCGGGATTTATCAACTGATTCGGTATCAATACCGCTGTCGAGGATGGCCTGTTCGGCTACAATAAGTGCATATTGGGCGTATGGGTCAATTCGCTGCGACTCTTTACGGTCGAGATAATCTTCTATTTTAAGGTTTTTTACCTCACATGCGAAAGTGGTCTTAAACCCTGTTGCATCAAAACGTGTAATAGGGCCTGCACCACTGATGCCGGAATATAAT
>JALYSC010000047.1:10511-11542 GCA_030855005.1 Bacteroidota bacterium
GAAGGGAGGTCATTGCCTATTGGTGACACGACTCCCATACCGGTGACGACTACTCTTTTAGACATACAAACTCATTTTTTTGATTTTTGGATTCAAAAATTCAGAGCGCCCGCAATGGTGGGCCAAAGCGGATTGTACTTGAATTGTCTCAGGGTGGACTCTTCGAAAAAAAATTTACTTGTTGGTTTTCCAGAAATAAAATATCCACAGAGGAGCATTACTTCCCCTGTGGATGAATTGGAAATCACAGCAGGTAGTGGGTTAAGCAGATACCTGGGATTCCAGATATTCTATCGCATGACCAACGGTCTGGATGTTTTCGGCTTGCTCGTCCGGAATTGAGATATCAAATTCTTTCTCGAATTCCATGATAAGTTCCACTGTATCCAGTGAATCAGCTCCAAGGTCATTAGTGAAGCTCGCTTCTGAAGTAACTTCAGATTCGTCAACGCCTAATTTGTCAACGATGATTTTCTTCACCCTTTCAGCAATGTCTGACATAATGGTTGTATTTGATTAAGGTTGCAAAAGTAAATAAAGTCTTGGCTATTCATCCAAATAAGCCGTACCATTAAAGATCTGGAGGGCGTATAAGGCAGAACCCCGGCAAATTTAGGCACATGATGAATGCCCGGTACACGATAATACAAAATATTCTCCCGGAAACCTTCTCGTTTGGTGGAACAAAAATGCGGTTTTAGCTTCGCACCTGAAATTTTTATTCATCTAAAAGAAAATAATGGCAAAAGCCGGATATCAGAATACAAAGGTAGTGGCTACTGTTGGCCCCGCTTGTTCAAGCTACAACGGCCTTCTGGAGCTCGCAAAAGCAGGTGTAGACGTGTTCAGACTCAATTTTTCACACGGCACCCACCAGGAGCACCTGGAGGTGATCAACCATATTGTTGACATTAATCAGAAGTTTGGATTTCATTGCGGCACGCTTGCTGACCTCCAGGGTCCCAAGATCCGAATCGGTAATATCGAGGAGAAAGAGGTCATGCTCCATAATGATGCAGAGATCGTCTTCA
>JALYSC010000048.1:0-5642 GCA_030855005.1 Bacteroidota bacterium
TATCCGTACACCACTCGGAAAGTAAGTACTACATTATAATTTAACTGATACATTTTACCTGACACCAGTATTCTGATTTAGCAACTTAAATAATGAGATTACCCCAGTTTGTTTCATAGACGCTGCTCCTTCACCTCTTGCCAATCCACCATCTATTGCCGAGATTTGCTTGCCATAAATCATTAAATCAGTTTCGAATGAATTCATTCCGCAGCTTCGGATTATTTATTATTTGCCTGCTAACCTTACTAGCCTCCGCCCATGCCCAAAAAACCATCACGATGGATGACCTTTGGGCTAATGGTGCATACCGTTCCAAAGGGGTTCCAGGCTTCCGATTTATGAATGATGGTCGACATTATACCACCAACCGCGCCAATTATATACTAAAATATGACCTTACCACAGGCAACCTCATCGATACCCTACTGGATGGAAATCTGCTCAACCTACCCGGTGAAGACAAACAAATTGAAGACTACACTTTCAGTGATGATGAATCCCAAATCCTGCTGACCGTCGGTACAGAATCGATCTATCGTTATTCTACCCGCGAATGGAACTATGTCTATAATTTTTCAACAAAAAAATTAACCCCCCTTCAAACTGCGACCAAACAGATGCATGCTACTTTTTCTCCAGATGGTAAAAAAGTTGCTTTCGTCACCGACAACGATTTGTACTACAAAGATATCGCCAGTGGTAAGGAGTCCCGAATCACTAACGATGGTGAATTCAACAAGATCATTAACGGTAATTGCGACTGGGTGTATGAAGAAGAATTTTCATTCACAAAAGCTTTTGCATGGTCACCTGATAGTAAACATATCAGCTATTACCGTTTTGATGAAAGCAATGTCAGGGAATTTTCATTGACATACTACACTGGTGCATTGTACCCTGAAGAATCCACTTTTAAATATCCGAAAGTAGGTATGGACAATTCGAAAGTAAGTATTCATATCTACGATTTGCAGACTGGCAAAAAAGCAAATGTGGATCGTACGAGTGAACCAGATGGATATATTCCACGCATAAAGTGGACAGAAAATCCCAACCAACTATGCGTGTTCTGGATGAATCGAACTCAAAATCACCTCGAGCTACTGCTGGCAAACGCCACATCAGGAAAAACAAAGGTGATGCTGCAGGAAGACAACAAATACTATATCGATATTCATGATAACCTCACCTTCCTGAGTGAAGATGAATGTTTTGTGTGGACCAGTGCAAAAGATGGATACAATCATATCTATCTCTATGGAATGGATGGAAGCCTGAAAAAACAACTTACTTCCGGAAATTATGATGTCATCAATTTTTATGGTGTGGATGAAAAAAACAAAATTGTTTATTACCAGGCTGCAGCACGCACTCCGATGGAACGCGAAGTATATAGTGTAGATCTAAAAGGTGGCAATTCAAAAATCATCACCGACAAACATGGAATGAATACTGTGCAGTTTTCTACCACGAATGATTTATTTATCTGGACAAATAGCAATATCAATACTGCTCCAACCTATGCTGTGCATGATCGCAAAGGAAAATTGATCCGCCTGCTGGAAGATAATGTTGGCGTGAAAAAATTACAGGAAGATGTCAAAGTTTCGCCTTTTGAATTTTACTCATTCACAACTTCAGAAGGAGTGCAGTTAAATGGATATCAACTAAAGCCTCACAATTTTGATCCGGCAAAAAAATATCCGGTATTCATGTTTCAGTATGGTGGTCCGGGATCACAGGAAGTGCTGGATGAATGGATGGGATCATATTATTGGTGGTTTCAATCCCTGGCCCAACAAGGCTATATAGTATCCTGTGTGGATAATCGCGGTACTGGCGGTCGTGGAGAGGAATTTAAAAAAATGACTTATCTGCAGTTAGGACATTATGAAACCATCGATCAAATTGAATCAGCTAAATATCTTGGAAGCTTGCCTTATGTGGATCCAGCCCGTATTGGAATATTTGGATGGAGCTATGGTGGCTATATGTCTTCCCTCGCTATTCTAAAAGGAAATGATGTCTTCAACAGTGCAATTGCTGTAGCGCCAGTGACAAACTGGAAATGGTATGACAGCATCTACACAGAACGTTTTATGCGCGATGAAAAAGAAAACTCAAAAGGGTACGAAGACAATTCACCCGTAAATTTTGCTGACCGGTTGACTGGAAATTATCTGCTTGTTCATGGATTAGCCGATGACAATGTTCACTTTCAACAGACTGCTGAAATGACTAATGCTTTGATCCGCGCAAATAAACAGTTTGACACTTATTTGTATCCCAACCGCAATCATGGTATCTACGGAGACAATGCCACCCGCCATCTCTATATCAAGATGACTGATTTTATGAATCAACATCTGAAGCCTGAAAATCCACTTCGATTTAGCAATCAACCGTCGAAGTCGTGATCTTTGGGCATCTTTGATGCTGCTATGGAAATTATAAACAGGAAAGCACGGTTTGAATTTCACCTGATTCACAAATATGAAGCGGGGATCGTACTCAAAGGCACGGAGGTTAAATCTCTGCGTTTGGGACAGGGCAACATGAGTGATGCCTGGTGCATTTTTGAAGATGGCGAGCTATACATCAAGCAACTTCATATCAATGAATATGAGCATGCCAGCGCCCATCAGCATGAAGCCAAGGGCACGAGGAAATTGCTTTTGAAAAAAGCAGAACTAAAAAAACTGGAGCGCAGGGTCGATGAAAAAGGTCTTACCATCATCCCTTACCGCATTTATTTTTCAGAAAGAGGTCATGCTAAATGTGAAATCTGGCTGGCGCAGGGTAAAAAAGAATTCGACAAAAGGAATACCATCAAAGAGCGCGATGTGCAACGCGATATTGATCGATCTTTTTCTTAATACCTTACACAATGTGATTAAAGATCACCCTCTCACCCTCTCTCTCCCTCTCTCACCCTCTCTCACTCTCTCTCACTCTCTCACCCTCTCATCCTCTCACTCTCTCCTCTATCGTCCCGCAACTTCATCGATGGAATAGATGAAATATTTTTCATCACTTACAATACCGGGTTCTACCTTATGGATCAGGGTCATCACCAACCAATCAGTCAGGTTACCCTCTGTCCAGGGCACTGATTCACCAGTATCCTCATAGGTCATCTGAATCGGAGTGCTACGGATAAGAATGATTTTTTTCTGACCAGTCTCATTTAGTTCAAGCGCCATATTTTGAATCGCATCGAATGACCAGAGATTAAGTCGTTGCGGATCGTAGATGATAAAACTTCCCTTCTCTTTTCGTTCAGGATAATAAATCTTTCGTCCTAAATGCGTGACAAGAGGTGATACGACATAATCCGTACTACCAATTATCTCCAGCTGATCCAGTTTATTTTCTTTTAAATAATTGGCAGCCTCCTGGCTGGTAGAAAATGGTCGTTGTAAATCTAAAATAAATGACACTACACCACCCACAAGACTTGTACCCAATACAATATACCATAGCGGTGTTCGTATTTTATCTCCAATAAGCGCCAACATTTTTAATGGTTGCCATGAATAGGCTGTACCGGTATAATAGCGCATCAACCAAAAACAAGCTACCAACACAACGAATAAATGACTCGCATACCGGCTCCACATCAATCCCGAGTAATAATGAAATGCCAGGATGGTAAATGTACCTACCACATACAGAGCAAGAATCAATCTGTATCGCATGAATGCAAGTACCCACATTAGCAGGAGGACAGGACCAATCGCAATGATAAATCTATCTTCCTGCGGAACAAAGAAATTAGTGTTCCACCAATTATAATTGGTAAAATCCGGAATTGCAAAATAGGCATGCAACAAACGAGACATCGTCCATTGGGTACGCAGGCTATCATAGAAGTTTACATAATAAGTAGGAAACGAATTATCGGGCTCCGGATGAATCTGCATGTACCCAAGAATGACTCCTAACAACGCAAGGCCGAGAAATCCAGCAAGCGGTCCAATACGTATTTTCTCTCCCTTTACTTTCTTAGATTGCAACAAATATTCAAGTACGACGACACCTGAAAATGTTACTGCCAGGATTACTCCAAAGATGGTGCAGTTGGCCAGCAGGAATAGTACAGCTCCCATCCATATTAAATATTTCTGCCGTTGCTGATACAAAACACAAAAGACAACCACCAGCAGAAAACCCAAACCATAACTGCGGCTGATAAGATTGAATTCAAAAAAAGTATAGTAACCAAACGTAAGCAGCACCTTTTGCAGAAGTGAAAATGGTGCATAACGATTTATCAAGAATATGAAAGAAGTGGAAATTAAAATGTGAAATATCTGCATCCAAAATGGATTTTCTGTAACAGAGGTGATCACATATAAAAAAGCGTGCCATAGGACCGGATTTCCTTCATACTTGAGGTTCTTAAATAACTGTGGGATGGAATGCGCATCGCCTGCAACCATCCAGGCCTGGAATTCATCACGCCACATTTCATGATGCAGAATACCAATCAGCGATAGGATAAAAAACAGAATGGTAACTCCATAAGCTGCATATGCATGCCAGAGAGGTTGCGGTTCAGCCGGAATATCTGCTGGCATACCTGTCTTGGCAATTTTTTTTGGAGATACCGCTTCAGGCCGTGATACTGATTTTATAGTTTTTTTCTTCGCTTGCTTTGCCAATGGGTATGGTCATTAATAAGGCCAATATAAAGTTTTCTACTCTGTCAGACGAGCCCTCAACTGTTTTAATATGCAACATTGCTTCCCGCCTGTTGTTTCTTATTATTGGATATCATACTTTAATTACATCAAAGTGTAAAATATATTATCATGAAAACGACAACATCAAAAAACACAGGCAAAAAAGGCCGCAATATCAACAACCTGAAAAATCAGGCACCTCAATCACATGATGATGCACAGCGTCGGCAGCCACCAACTCCACAGGATATAGCCCGTGTACAGCCCATCTCACAAAATAATCATCAGGATCATCCTGGGAAAAATATCAACTCCCGATAGTATCCCAATTTATCTTCCTATGAAAATTTCCCTTGCTATATCCTTTATGGCATTAGCGTGTATTATAGCCTGTAGTAAGTCAACTACCACTGTGAATGAACAAACCCTGGCTGACACGATTCATAAAGAATCCCAAGAATCTCCGGGTCAGGTTACGGAATATGATTCGCCTGAAAAAAATGAATTCATGGAGTTTGGCGCTACAAAGGAAGGCATGTCAATACGACTGCGGGATTGGTGGAAAGAGGTAGACCAGGCAAAACTTGGTAATCCAATTGATACTTCAATGGAGCTAATGGGATTAGGAGCAGATACACACGTGGGTGCCTCCATGCACAAATTCAGGTACAAAGACATTCAGCTCCATTTCTATGGGCCAAAAGATGGCCAGGATATCTGGCTCAATAAGATAGAGATCACCGGTAGTGGATGGTCTACAGCACGAGGAATACATGTAGGCGACAGTCTCAGCGATCTTAGCACGCTATATCCAAAGGCTGAAAATCAGACTACAAATGATCCCAATTTGTTCAGGTACCAGTTGGAAGATTCTCAGATTGAATTTCATACCAGGGATAATGTGATCTCCCAAATTGACATCAATTACAATATCCCCTAGCCAATTTAATCGCT
>JALYSC010000048.1:5652-6827 GCA_030855005.1 Bacteroidota bacterium
AATAAGTCATAGTCCGTGATTTCATCCTGAGATTCCTATTTTGCGAAAAAAAAGTGAAACGCCAGGTAAGGAAATTCAATGCCTATATCAAAGGAGTCATCTTATGGCTTCAACCCGGATTCATTTTTGGCTTTCTGAGCAACCCTTTACTTTTCAGCTCCAATCTCCTTTCACTGACGAAATGGATTGCAGAACAACAAAAAAGAAAAGTGTACAGTGACTTTTATGTTCCAGATCGTGATCATGAAAGGAGATATCTGTTGCATGATCACATTCTAAACAAAGAATCTCTCGCTAATCTTCCAATAATCTACCTTGAGTTTGGTGTCAGCCAGGGACATTCTTTTCGTTGGTGGACTAATATGAATCGTCATGCGCAATCTGCTTTCTATGGGTTCGACACTTTCGAAGGACTTCCTGAAGCATGGGGGACGTATCGTGAAGGCGCTATGGCTGCACCAATCCCGGATCTTGATGATCCCCGCGCAAAATTTTTTAAAGGATTATTTCAGGATACCCTGGTTAGTTTTCTCAAGGAACATTCTCTTGATGGTAAAAAGAAAGTCATTCATCTGGATGCAGATTTATTCTCTTCCACACTATTTGTATTAACGACACTTGCCCGCGAACTCAAGTCCGGTGACATTCTACTCTTTGATGAATTTAATGTTCCTAATCATGAGTGGATGGCGTATAAAGTATTTACGGAATCCTTCTATGTGAAAACCAAACTATTGGGTGCTGTCAATAATTATTACCAGGTTGGATTTAGGGTAATATAATTATGAATGAAAACATTTCCACTCTCCCCTCTCCTGCCGATAAAATCATTTCTACTTATTTAGATTACTTAATAAATCTTTTTGGCACCAGCCTAAAAGGCGTCTACATCACCGGATCGATTGCTCTTCAGGACTTCATTGCGGATAAAAGTGATATCGATCTTTCCGTTTACCTGGAAGCAATGCCAAATGAACCTCAACACAAGCAATTACATAAATTTCACAAAGCTATTGCTCATCAATACCCTTATCCTCCCTTACACATTATTTTCCTCACCGGAGAAATTATTGAATCAATGACTCCTACACTTGCCTGGCGGGAAGGACGATGGAGAAAGAATCCTGAGGCTGTCAATGAAGTATTTTTATTCGAATTAAAATCAACCGCAATAA
>JALYSC010000048.1:6837-11535 GCA_030855005.1 Bacteroidota bacterium
ATACGGGCCCTCCGCTGTCAATCTTCCTTACAACGTTTCAGTAGCAAAAGTAGATCATTACCTATTTCGAAATATCAATTCCTATTGGTCATCATGGATTCAGCGTGATAAAACAGAATTTATGAAAACCTGGAAGTTGTTACTTATTCCAGGAATAGCGGAATGGGTAGTACTGGGCATGGCAAGACAATTATATACACTGGAGACTGGGGAAATCACATCTAAGTCTCGGGCCGGATACTATTGCATATCTCAATTGCCTTGTGACTTCCTTCCCATATTCAATGAGGTATTGGAAAACAGGAAAGCTAAAAAGTCATTTCCTGTATTGAAATCATATTCTGTTTCGTTCTCGATTAGTAGAGCTAAAAAGGTAATTAAAGTTTGCTCATATATTCTAGATCAGTTCAATACCCGATATGATGAAAAATATAATCAACAAATAGCGAGATTGTATGAATGATTAACTCAATTATGTAACGCATACCATTGAGTATAATCACATTTTTGTGCCTTATCTACGACACCCGCTTATTTCGGTAAGTCTCCTCTTTCATTTTGGCCCTGTTTCTATTTGTGTTAGTTTAATCAAAATCAAAGTAATTTATCCGTCACTAATTATTTTGCAAGTACCCCAAGAAGATTATTCATTATAATCCAACCCAGGGGATCTGAATTTAATTCAGATCCCCTTTTTTATGTTTGCATTCATACAATTTTGAATTGTCTAAATTGCAGCCAAATCAACTAAATATGCAACTCGGCTTTCAACTCAGTGAACAGGATTACATGGATTATCTTCTCTATTCTACTTCCAAATCAAAGAAGGTAACCAAGAGAAGATCCATCAATAAAATCCTCCTGATGGCCATGTATTTTATTACAGGCATGTTCCTCTATAATAAAAATGGACCAATTGCGTCAGCGGTTTTCTTTGTAGCATGTATTCCACTTTATTTTCTGCACGGGTACATGGAGCGGAAACAGTATCGCAAGCATTTCACCAGATTCATCCGAGAGCATTTTACAGCAGTGATCGGTAAGGACATCACTATAGATCTAAATGAAGACAACCTTCATATCATCGATGAAGAAGATACAACTCTCACTCCAACCGATATCGAGTGGATAGGTGAAACGCAATCTCAAATCATCATTCAATCAAAGGCCGGAAAAGCCTTTATTATCCCCAAAAATAAAGTAGAAGGAGCCTCTATATTCATCACCAGATTAAAAGAAATCGCCTCCTCCGCCTCCTTCCCCTACAACGAAGAACTCAACTGGAAGTGGAAATAAAAAAGTACCACGTAAGTAGCGCGTAGGTTTTACCTACGCGCAGGCGTTCGCAAAACTGCGTTTTGCTGGAAGATTCTATCCACGCGCTGCGTCCACAAAACTAATTCACAGGAAGATTCTAATTGCAACCCTCCCCCAAATCAAAATTCCGCATTCCCCGGAAACCTCGGAAATGCAATCACATCCCTGATATTAGTCATACCTGTAACAAACAGCACCAATCTCTCAAACCCCAATCCAAAACCTGCATGCGGACATGTACCAAATCTTCGTGTATCGAGATACCAATCCGTTTCATGCGTAGGAATGTTCATTTCCTCCATACGGCTGGTAAGCACATCAAGTCGTTCTTCACGCTGACTACCTCCAACAATCTCACCAATCGAAGGAAATAAAATATCCATTGCAGCTACAGTGCGCCCATCATCATCAAGTCGCATGTAAAACGCTTTAATCTCTTTAGGATAGTTAGTAAGTATAACTGGCTTTTGAAAATGTTTTTCAACGAGATATCGCTCGTGCTCTGATTGCAGATCAGTACCCCACCCTTCTACAGGATATTGGAATTTTCCTTTCTTATTGGGTGTGCTATTTTTTAAGATCTCAATTGCCTCTTCATATTTCAATCGCTGAAATTCATTATCAACCACAAATCGCAATTTGGAAATCAAATCCATGGTACTGCGATCCTGTTGTGGCTTGGTTTGCTCTTCCTGCTCAAGTCTTTCTTTTAGAAATTGCAGATCATCAGCACAATGGTCCAGCGCAAAAGAAATCACATACTTCAGCATGGCTTCTGCGAGATCCATATTATCCTTGAGATCAAAAAACGCGACCTCAGGTTCAATCATCCAAAATTCTGCAAGGTGTCTTGTTGTATTACTATTCTCAGCTCGAAAAGTGGGACCAAATGTATAGACGCGACTTAATGCAAGTGCAGCCAATTCAGCTTCAAGCTGTCCGGAAACAGTGAGGTTAGTTGCTTTTCCAAAAAAATCCTTTTTAAAATCAATTGCTCCTGTATCTGTAGTTGGAATTTTATCCAATGGGAACGCTGTTACTTTAAACATCTCACCGGCTCCCTCCGCATCGGATCCTGTAATCACCGGGCTGTGGAAATAAAAGAATCCACGCTCATGGAAAAAATGATGAATTGCATAAGCCAGTGCATGACGCACACGCATCACCGCACCGAATGTATTTGTGCGAATACGCAAGTGCGCTATCTCCCGCAAAAATTCCATGCTATGACGCTTAGGTTGCAGCGGATACTTTTCAGGATCTGCATCACCTACGACATCTATCTGTTGAGCTTTAAGTTCTACTTCCTGTCCCTTACCAAGTGAAGCGACGAGTGTGCCTGTAGCAATAATCGCAGAACCAGTAGTTATTCTTTTTAATAGCGCTGGATCAGTTTGTTCATGGTCCACGACGACCTGTATGGTCTGAATGCACGATCCATCGCTGACGGCTGCAAATTGGTTACTTCTGAAGGTCCTTACCCATCCACATACGGTAACCACTTCTCCCACCGCTTTGGCGGCCAAGATTTCCTTTATTGATTGTTTCATCAGGATCTATAAATAATGAGGGGGCGAAGATAGTGAGTCAATCGCTCACTGCCCTGCAGACTGGCATTTGGCTTGTATAAATGCCTCTGCTTCAGGCGTACCCAATTCTTTTGCTTTTAACCAGTCAGCACATGCACCTTCAATATCCCCAAGTGCTTCAGAAGTCCTTCCGCGGAAGAAATAGGATGGACCGTGCTCCGGCTGCTTCTTGATAGACTGCTCCATGTCAGCCCGCGCCTGAGGGAATAAGCCCATTTTACCGTAACAGAATCCTCTTTCATAATATGCATTAGGAAAGTCCGGATTAAGATGCAGCAACCTGGAGAAGGTCTCGATTGCTTCATTCATCAGATTAGCTTCTTTGTAAGCGACACCCAGGTTAAATAATCCATGCGGATTCTCAGGATCTGATTCAAGAATGACTTTAAAATCACCTGCCGCAGCTTGCGTATTTCCACTTGCACCATATGAACTACCTCTGAATTGTAAAGCAGAAATATTCTTTGGTTCTTTGGCAAGGGCATCTGTTGCAACTGCTATTGCTTCAGGATATCGTTTGAGATTAAAATAGGCTTCCGCCAATCTTACTTTTGCATCTGTATACTCAGGACTTAGTGATACTCCTTTTTCAATATATGGTAATGCTGTTTCCCAATTCCCCCCATCTCGCAACAATGAGCCATAATTTAGATTAGCTAACCCTGATCCTGGATTTGTTTTTATAGCATTGGCATAATAATGTTCCCAATCCTGGTAAACACCAGATCGCCACACATTGGTTGCTGCCCACACCATCAGAATACCACCAAAAACAACGGGTGCCATTTTATGCGAAGGAAATTTTATTTTCTCCAGTATACCAAGAATCAACAACCATAATCCTGCATATGGCAACCAGGTCCTGTGATCGAGATAGTCATATGCTACACCGGCGAAAGAAGGTTGATAAGAAAGCGATGGTAATAAAAGTGCAAGCCACAATGTAGCTCCGGTAAAAAGTATTTTTCTATCAGGTGTATATTTCCATAATCCATAACCGATGACTCCAAGCATCAATGTTCCTGCAAGTGTCCATATCCATGAATAACCCGGCATAACACTAAAGCCGGCAGGAATTATCATTTTAAAAGTTTCTTCAGCAAAGGATCTCAGATTTTGAAAGAACGCCATGACTGACATATTTCCTGCATCAGCGATTGCTTTACCCCGCATGACATAGTATATGATAAACACCAATGCATTAATCCCAATCCATGTCCATGTAGTAGTGGTTAATTTTTTTCTTTCTGCCAAAAACATTACAACTCCAACAGGTAGCAATACAACTGCAGACTCCTTTGAAATTAATGCCATGAAAAAAACCGGTACGGAAAGCCATAAATAATTTGAGGTGCCCTTCTTCAGATGTCGCTGTATAAGAATTAAAAACAATAATCCAAACACCATCAGATACAAGTCACCACGTGCAGCAATCCATCCTACCACATGTGGTGTCAATAAATTGACACTATATAAAATCGTACCTGCCCATGCGACCAGTGGTTTAAAATAATATTGCAAAAAATAAAAAAGAAGGAAGGCACCCAGCAGGAATATGATCAGGTTATGTACATGATACACAGTTGCGCTATCCTTCCCGATCGCATAGTCCGTCATGTAAGTGATGCTCTGCCATGGTCTATACAACTCTATTCGCGCATCCATAAACCATGCATCGGTTGTAAAAGCCAGTCCGGGATTGATACCTTCTTTCACAAGCGGATTTTCAAGGATCATCTTGTCATCATCATGCATGACATACCCGAATCCCACTGTTCGCGCGTATACAGCT
>JALYSC010000416.1 GCA_030855005.1 Bacteroidota bacterium
CCTGTAGCCGGGCGGAAGTCAATGGCAATGATCTGCTCATTAATACCTAATCCTGTGATGATGACATTTCCCTGCTCCTGCATGGCACCCCCTGATGTAAATGTCACGAGGTCACCTCCGGTAGATCATCCATAGAAAAAAGTTCGTTGTGCTGCGACCGGACTCCTTGAATCAATGGATTGCATATCAGGAGAGATCAGTTCTTCCTTCTGACAAGCAGTAAATGTTAAGACAGCTGCTGTGAAGAGAGAATAGAGGCAGAATCGTGTGTACTTGGTCATAGATTTCAGATTTTTTGGTTAGAAACCTATATAAGTGCGCTGTCAAACTATGGATTTTAACCGAATGTTAATTCTTCAGTCGTCATTCTGGCTCTTAAAAAAAAGAGAACAACAAACTCTATTCGGGGATATTAATTTCATTAAAACTCACCATCCAGTTGATTTCAAAACGGTCAGTAAACATCCCGTAATAATCTCCCCAAAATGTAACAGCCAACGGCATTGTAACATTTCCGCTGGCTGAAAGACCATTGAAAAGTTGATCAGCCTCGTCTTTAGTGGAAGTAGTGATAGAAATGGAAATATTATTACCGACCTGAACTGATGATGCCCATTCTCCACCGGTGTCACTTCCCATCAGGATGGTTTGTTTGCTAATAGGTAGGGAAACGTGCATAATCTTGTCTTTCGCTTCATCAGGCATCTGATGCTTTGAATCTGCAGGCATATCACCGAAGCGGCCGATATACGTGAACTCACCACCAAAAACAGATTTGTAAAAATTAAATGCTTCTTCACAGTTGCCCAGAAATGTGAGATAAGTATTAATAATTGCCATCGGACTTTAGATTTATGAGGTTATTGTATTTGAATAATGTATTTGTTTTTCTTTCCATTTTCAATCAGAAGGAATTCATCATGTAATGGTAGAAAAATATTTGTTCCTGCAGTAATATCCATCACCTTATCCTTGTTAATTGATATTGCATTAGCCTGTATGGCACGACGAGCATCACTTTTAGATCCGGTGATAGTAGTGTGTTCGCTTATTAGATCAATAACATTCGCAGACTGAATAATACTTTTAGACAATTGGAAAGAAGGAATCTCTTCTGAAATTAATTCAAGATCTTTTTTCTCAAGATTAAGCAATTGTTCTTTCGAAGCTTTAGGATTAAACAGGATTTCTGATACATTACGAGCAGCATCAAATGCCTTGGTTCCATGTATTCTTTCCGTTAATTCCTGGCCAAGTTTAGTTTTAAGCACATTAGGTTCAACAGCAAATTCGAGTTCTAATTGTTCGACTTCATTTTTTGATAAAAGTGAAAAATATCTGTATAACTTAGGAAGATCAGCATCATTCACATTCAACCAAAATTGGTAAAATTTATATGGTGAAGTCATTGAGGGATCCATCCAGATATTGCCTTCTTCAGATTTGCCAAATTTCTTACCATCGGCTTTTGTCAATAATGGTGTGGTTAATGCATACGCATCACTATCTACCTCATTACGGCGAATAAACTCAGTTCCTGATGTAATATTTCCCCATTGATCTGAGCCACCCATCTGAAGGATGCAATTTTTTTCGCGGTAGAGACATAGAAAATCATACGCCTGTAGAAGTTGATAACTAAACTCAGTATATGACATGCCGGTCTCTACTCTGCGTTTCACGGATTCCTTTGACATCATGTAATTGATAGTCAGATTTTTCCCAACATCCCTAAGGAAAGTCAACACATTCATGCCAACGTAAAAATCAAGGTTGTTGACAAGGACAGCTCCGTTTTTTTGATCCCCAAAATCGAGTAGCCTATGCATTTGCTCTACCTGTTGGGCGAGGTTGCGGTCAAGTTCTTCATAGGTTTTTAGTTCGCGTTCTGCATCCTTGCCAGAAGGATCTCCTATACGGCCTGTTGCTCCACCCATTAATACAATCGGTTTATGACCGCATAACTGGAAGAATTTTAGCAGCATGACCACTACGTAATTTCCAATAGTTAAGGATGCTGCAGTGGGGTCAAACCCAATATATCCAATCACCATACCCTGATCAAGGCGCTCTTCAAGACCCGGAGTCATATCTTGGATCAGGCCCCGCCACTTCAATTCTTCGATAAAGGATTTATTCATCTTGATGGATGCGATTTAAGTAATACAGGGCAAAAATGGAAATTTGCCGCCATATTTGAGGTCTGCATGCGCTACGAACCCTGGATCGCCCGAAAATTAATGACCTCTGGTGGAGGTGGATTTACCCGTGTGATCCTATGGATTGCGACTGGAGCGGTTGGTTTATCAGTTGCGGTGATGATTGTTTCGCTTGCCCTGATGACAGGCTTTAAGTACGAGATTACCAAAAAGATGTTTGGTTTCTGGGGGCATATTCATATTGCAGATCCAAGGTCTATACGATCGTATGAGGCACTTCCTTTTGACTATGATACCAATCTGGTGCATTCCATCGAGGATATAAGTAGTGTTTCATTTGATGAACCTGTATACGGCCTGAAACGAAATCAACTTGTTTCAAAAGGAGGTGTGCATCATGTCCAGGCTTACATTTATTTGCCCGGTATCATCACGCATGATGATCAGATGGAAGGAATAATTCTGAAGGGCATAGGTAGTGATTACGATTGGGAAAATATTAATCAATACAGCGCTGACTCTTTACACTGGACATCACTTGCAGACGATGAATTAATCATCTCGCATATTACCGCCAATCGATTGCAGCTCAAAGTAGGGGAAAAAATGATTCTGCATTTCGTCCGTGAAAGTCAGCAGTTGCAGCGGCGATTTACCATTAAAGGAATCTATCGTACTGGCCTGGAAGAAAATGATGCACGATTTGCAATAGCCAATATCAACCGTGTTCGGGAAATTTTAGGATGGCAGCCCAATCAAATCAGTGGTCTCGAAATTGCTATTGAAAATATTGACGATCTCACTCTTATCACTGAATATATATATCAAAAGGAAACACCTTCAAATTTATATGCTGAGAATATCAGGGAAAAGTTTCCAAGTCTGTTCGAGTGGCTTGCCCTGCAGGATATCAATACAATCGTAATTATTGGTCTTATGCTTGCTGTCGCCATCATTAATATGATCACTGCTTTATTAATCCTAATCCTGGAACGTACGCAGATGATCGGAATATTGAAAAGTATGGGTTCGAGAGATGCATCAATACGGCAGGTATTTCTTTGGTTTGCCATGTTCATAACCATTGGGGGCATTGTGATTGGGAATATTCTCGGACTAGGACTTGCTTTTTTACAGGACCACTTCAGGTTTATCAAGCTTGACGAAGCAGATTATTACCTGGATTATGCGCCTGTCATGGTA
>JALYSC010000049.1 GCA_030855005.1 Bacteroidota bacterium
TTGATAATGTTACCATTCACATCATAGATCGGGAAGACAGGTGCTGCAATCAATGCATATCTGATTCCACTCAATTCATTACCGGGTCCTCCACCATCACCTGAGCTACCAATTATATCACGATCGGTATATGCGATTGAAATATTATTTCCAATCTTAAATTTTTTATTGCCCAGGTCGCCATTAAAGCGAAGAAGATATTTATCAAAACCTTGTTTGCGAAATACACCTTCCTGATTAAAATATTCACCAAGGATATAGAAGCTGCTGTTATCCCCACCACCTGAAGCAGAAAGAGAATGACGTTGTGTGGGAGCGACACGAAATACTTCACCCAACCAATCCGTGTCTGAGAGTGTATCCAATATTGCCGGGTCATATGTAGCAAGTTGGCGAATCGGATCCCTTAATTCGTTCGAATTATTAATCGCTTCATTTCGAATAGTCAGATACTCTGTTTTATTGAGTAATTCAGGTAAGCGGTTGGCTTCCTGGATGCCGTAATAAGAATCAAAATTGAAGGTTGGTGCTCCACTCTTGCCTTTTTTGGTAGTTATGACAATGACGCCGTTGGCTGAACGTGCGCCATAAATAGATGCTGAAGCACCGTCCTTCAAAACTTCAATTGATTCAATATCACTGATTGCAAACATATTGATGTTGCCTGTAGTAGGCACACCATCTATCACATAGAGTGGATTGTTATTTCCAAGCGTACCGGCACCTCGAATTCGGACGGCAATATCATCACCGGGAGCTCCGGTAGATTGAGTTATTTGCACACCTGCGGCCTGCCCCTGCAATGCCTGGTCGAGACCAAGCATGGGAAGATTTTCGATGTCTTTAGCTTTGACTGAAGATATAGCACTGGAGACATTGCTCTTGATTTCCTTTTTGTATCCCACGACCACAACGTCTTCGAGGAGCTTTTCATCTGTCAGCATGACCGCATCGATCACATTGCTGCCATTCACTGCTTTCTGTACTGTCTGAAATCCAATAAAGTTGAACTGAAGGACTGCATCAGGAGCTACTTCAAGAGAATATCTCCCGTCAATATCTGTCGACACACCTAATTGGGTTCCTTTGACTACGACACTCACCCCGATCAGAGGTTGCTGGTCCTCGCCGGACGTCACGATGCCACTTACTACGATGTTCTGGCCTGCTAATGAGCAGGTTAGAAAGAAACATCCGATAGAAAAAAGAAGCTTTAGAGCCTTATTACGTAAACTACGTGCCATGCAATGGTATGTTTAAAAAAGGTGTTCAGCCGGTTCAGCATTGGAGCTGATATCGGTTGGATAGTGCATGGGTTGGGTAGGTGAATATATGTCAAAGGCCGGGAGCAGATTGGTACTTTAAATGAAAAGAATGGTATTTTTATGAAAATCTGATAGTTCAGATTTTAATCATTATTAATATTATGAAAGTATATCAGGAGATTACTCCGGTGACAGGTTCCGACCTGTTTGTGATTTTGGACTCGGTCAACAAAGGTTTCGAGTACCCGATTCATAATCATGCAGAATTTGAATTGACTTTTGTGAGAGGAAGTGCCGGGACGCGCATTGTTGGCGACTCAACACAGACTTATCATGAAGAGGACCTTGTGCTAATTGGCCCATACCTGTTTCATAAATGGGACGATGAGATTCAGCAGGGGACGCCTTCCAATCCATGCCGCGTGATGACGATCCAGTTTGACATGCATTTGTTTGATAAAGCTTTTTTGACAAAAAAACCCTTTGCCCAGATTCAAGCCCTGCTGATCAATTCAGGGCGTGGCATCCGTTTTAAAGGGCAAACCAGGAAGCAGGCACGCACCCGCATTCAACAACTCACCAAACTAGGAGGAATAGAAAGTGCGACTGAATTTTTGCTCTTACTCGATCTGTTATCGAAGAGTCACGAGTATGAGTTTCTTGCCAGTGAAGGATTTAATGTCAATGCCGTACAAATCAATAGTAAGAGGTTACATGCAGCATATCAATATATCCGCAAACATTTTCATGAGAGTGGATTAAAGATGTCAGATGTAGCCGGTGAATTAAATCTTGGAGATTCTGCATTTAGTCATTTTTTCAAAAAAGCAACTAACCGCAGCTTCTCCGATTATCTGATTGCAATGCGGATCGAACATGCATGTAAATTGCTCATTGAGTCCGATGAACAGATTAGCCGGATTGCTTTTTTATCCGGATTTAATAACATGGCCAATTTTAATCGTTCCTTTAAGCAGGCCCATGATTGTTCTCCGATGCAGTTTCGTAAAGTGTATCAGGAGAAAAGCAAATTTGACTGGAACAAACAAATTACACCCGGACAATTTATTCCGCCAGGTGCCCATAACATATCGGTTGACAAACCTTCCAGCTATCGGACTCGGATTGTGCGTTCGTAATTATATTGGAAGCAATCATTCAGTCAAATAAAAATGGCTGAAAAATTTCTGTACGCAGGTGACCTACCATTCACATGCGGTGGCGAATGTGATGATCAATTTTATTCTCAGCATTAATAACCAGGTAACCGCCTGAAATGTCTTTAGACAGGTCGACATATTTAAGCATAGTGATGTTGTTCTTATTTGCCTCGTGCAGCAATAGGAAACAGCATGACAATACGCTTGTCTTCTGGTCATCTACCAATTCGCAGGAAATCACTTTTACCCGGAAGTATATCGATAAATGGAATCAGGAAGGGCATACTAAGCAATTTGTTTTTCAGCCGGTGCCTGAAGGTAATTCCAGCGAAGAGGTGATCCTCGCAGCAGTAGTGGGAATGACAACGCCTGATATCTATTCTAATATGTGGCAGGGCGATGTGGAAGATTTTGCTCAGAGTGGTGTATTGGTTCCACTTGATGAACTGGATGGATTTATGGAGTTCATGTATGAGCGATGTGATAGTAGTGTAGTTAGTGAGATTACTTCGCAAGATGGTCACATCTACCAGATACCATGGAAGGTGAATCCAATCATGGCAATGTATAATCCTAAGATGTTTGCTGATGTGGGTGTGAATGAGGTGCCGGGAGATTATGCGAGCTATCTGGATGCTGGTGCCAAATTGAAAGAACAAAACAAAATGTTGGGCATCAGTGAGACAGGAGCAATCTGGTGGCAACGGTTTTTTAATTTCCTTCCTCTATACTATGCTGCATCAGGCGGACTCCCACTTGTAGAAAATGGAAAAGCAATCTTTAATAATGAGCATGGCGTTGCAGTGTTTGCTTTTTTGCAAAAACTATACGGCAATGGTTATTTTCCACGCGAGCAATTGAAAGGCCAAAGTGATCCATTTTTAGCAAGTCGATTGGCTGTCACTTTTACAGGACCATGGACGATTGATTATAATGAACGTTTCAAACCTGAGGGATTCGGATATGATTTTCACACGGTTCCGGTTCCTGATACAAGCATACAGGAGATCTATTCTTATGGAGACCCCAAGAATATTGTCATCTTCAATACATGTAAGGATCCGCAGACAGCGTGGGATTTTTTAAAGACCATTCTCACTGCTGAAGCGGATAAAGATTTTTTGGAAATATCGGGACAAATGCCCCGAAGGAAAGATCTCGATAGTAATCCTCTCTTTCTCTCTTACCTCGAGGCACATCCACAACTCATGCCCTTTGCCATGCAGGCTAAATATGTCAGGGGTATTGACAGCGAGACACACATGAAAGAAGTACTGGATCTTATTTCACAAGAATACGAAGCCTGTGTGGTGTATGGTAAAAAAGATCCCCGCGAAGCAATTGAAGACGCAGCTCGTGCTGTTGAATTATTATACCTGGAATAGCCGTGATCAATAAAAGCACAATCAACTCTTATCTTCTCGTGTCGCCGTACATCCTTCATGTATGTGTGTTTGTGCTTTTTCCTGTTGGATTTTCACTGTTTCTCACGTTTCATGAATGGAATATCATTGGCCCCATGAAATACATTGGACTGACCAATTATGAGAAATTGCTGATGGATGATTATTTTTTAAAATCCATTCGTAATACGCTTGTTTTTCTTGCGATTCATATTCCACTACAAATTGTAATTGCGCTTGGGCTCGCGTTGGTACTCAATCAGAAAATTTGGTTTCGCGCTTTTTTCAGAGGTGCATTCTTTATGCCGGTTGTTGTTTCTGGGGTTGTGATTACCATTATGTGGCAACAATTGTATGGGTATGAGATGGGCTCCATCAATACATTGCTGATGGCACTTGGTTTTGATAAAGTTGGATGGTTGATTGATCCAAAATGGGCTATGCCTTCGATTGCCATCATGGCTACGTGGAAAAATGTTGGGCTCTATATTATTCTCTTTCTGGTAGGATTACAATCTGTTCCAAAATCACTCTACGAAGCTGCTGACCTGGAAGGAGCAAGTGGTTGGCAAAAATTCTGGTATATCACGTTACCTGTTATTAATCCTACCGTGGTAATGGTAATGATACTATCCACCATCGGAGGCTTTTCACTTTTTATCGAACCGTATGTGATGACAGGTGGTGGGCCTTTAAACTCGACACTTTCATCAGTTTTGTATATATATAAGCAGGGATTCTTCTATTATCATATGGGTTACGCAGCTACTCTGGGTTTAATATTTGCCCTGTTGATATTGGTAGTGATTTTTATTCAGCGAAGAGTAATTGATAAAAACAGGGCATGAAAAAAATACTTCTCTATATCCTGTTATCACTTGCTGCCATAGCCTTCCTGTATCCTTTCATCTGGATGGTAAGTGCTTCACTTTCTGAAGAAAGAAGTATAACTGATATCACTTTGCTGCCGGTTAATTTCAGCTTGGTGCATTACACTAAATTATTTGCCAGCATACCCATATTGCGATCGCTTATCAATAGTCTGATAGTATCATTCGTTGTCACATTTGGCGTACTTGTATTCAGCAGCATGGTGGGATATGCATTGGCTCGTCATCGTTTTAAAGGGAGAAATTTTATTTTCTATCTTATTATTTTTACTATGACGCTTCCATTTCAATTGACGTTGATACCTAATTATATTCTGATGGTATCTTTTGGATGGACGAATACATTCGCTGCATTGATTGTACCCGGATTATTAAATGCATTTGCAATTTTACTTTTCCGCCAGCACTTTTTATCCATACCACAAGACCTGATTGACGCTGCGAGAATAGATGGATGTAATGAATTCAGAATTCTATTTCAAATCCTGTGGCCTGTATCAGTTCCTACATTAATTACAGTTGGCATTATCACGTTTATGACAAGCTGGAATGATGTGTTGTGGCCCATCATTGTTATCCGCGATGAAAAACTGATGACCATGCCGCAGCTTGTTACACTATTTGCTGTTGGTGGCCGGTCGCTAGGACAAATCGGAATGAAGCTGGCTAGTGCTACACTACTGGCAGCTCCTATCATCATTGCATATCTTATTTTTCAAAAATATTTTATTCAAAGCATGGCTGCTTCGGGCCAGAAAGAATAGACAACCCAGAATAACTTATGACCATTCAAAGATTACCCGTTCATTTTGAGGCTGATCCCAAAAAAGTGATCTTATTATACCTCGAGCCCGTTGCAGGTTCCAAACGGCTTACTCGTTTTACTGAATTTGTGCAGTCAATGTCAGATATGGAAGCCGATAAAGTTCTTTCTCATACCACACAACTCTTCAAACACCGCCATCGTCATTTTGAAAACATAATGTTGCAAAATGCTGATCTGGGTATGAAGACAATGGGTCAAAATCTAAACCTGACTGAAAAACAAAAACTAGTTTTGGGATCCTATCTCACGAAAGAATATTCTGTGGAAGCTGCCGCATTATTTAATCCTTCTATTGTTCACCATCCCGATCAATCAGGATTAAAAACTGGTGAGACACGTTTCGTTCTTACGCTTCGAAGTGTTGGTGAGGGACATATCTCGTCTGTTGGTTTTATGGAGGGAATAGTTGACTCTGACAGCAATATCAATTTTACACATCAGGGACCATGGCGCACGACCGGCACCAAAACTGCAAATGGAGATGATGATCATTACAATATTCATTTCGATGCGGAGATTCCTTTACCAGAAAGAGTAATATTCCCTCAGGCCCGAAGTGAATCCATGGGTATGGAGGATCTGCGCATGATGAAATTTTCTGACGGAGGAGAGGAAGTCTATTTTGGAACATATACTGCATACGACGGTCGAAACATTCAATCCAAAATGTTGCAGACTACTGATTTTAAAAATTTTGAAATCCGCAATCTTAAAGGATCGCAAGTAGACAATAAAGGGATGGCATATTTCCCCAGGAAGATTAATGGTAAATATGTGATGCTGTCGAGACAGGGAGGAGAGTCACTCTGCATTATGCACTCTGATGATTATATGACTTGGGATAACCGTGTGGCACTCCAGGAACCAACAAGAGATTTTGAATTGGTTCAGATTGGGAATTGTGGTTCACCGATAGAAACACCTGAAGGTTGGCTGATGATCACACACCATGTTGGACCGATGCGCAGGTATTCACTTGGTGTTACATTGCTTGATCTTGATCACCCGGAAAAAGTTATCGCAGTCCTCGATGGTCCACTTATGGAGCCAATCGAAAGTGAACGTGAAGGTTATGTACCTAATGTACTGTACACTTGCGGATGGATGGAGCATGGTGATAATATTTTAATTCCTTACGCCATGTCAGATGTAGCATGTGGCTTCGCAACTTTGAAGACAAAAGATATCCTGACACGTCTGGCAACTAATCGTATATGAGAATAAATAATAAACTAAATCAACTCTTTGCAATACTGTTTTGCTGCAGTACGATACTCATCTTCTCGCAATGCAAAAAACCGGTGGAAGAGAAAGTAATATCCCCTCTTTCAATCAATACTGAGCACCTTGATGCTTTGTATCAGGAGATTGAAGTTGAGGGAGATTCTGTGGGTATCATTCACATCTATTCAGAATACCCTGATTACAAATGGAAGGGTGATGATGATGAGGGTATTGCTTGCGTAGATGATGCTTCTCGTGCTGCCATCTTTTATATGCGACAATATCAACTCAGTCATGATCCGGAACACCTTCGCAAAGGGAAAATGCTGATGCGATTTTTATTGGCTATGCAGGCTCCGAATGGATATTATTACAACTTCATATGGCCGGATGGAAAAACACATAAAGATGGAATCACTTCGACCCCTGATCCTAATTTTTGGGCCTGGAGAACCTTATGGGCTTTTGGTGAAGCAGTGCAGGTGATGGATGCAGATGATGTATTGTCAAAAGCAATCAGAGAACAACGGCAGCATCTTGTGCGAAATATTCTAACGCATGCTGATTTTAGAAAAACAGAGTTAGATACTACCATGGGCATAAACTTTCCTACATGGCTTCCAAAAATTTCTGGGACTGATCAGGCAGCTATCATTCTCTCTGGATTGACATTGATGCTGCAACAGGCTTCTCCTGATGAATTTTTTCCTAAAGATTCTGTGCTATCGTTTATGGATCATTTTGCAGAGGGTATTATGATGATGCAGATTGAAGAGCCTGACAGCCTGCAGGATGGTGCATTTTTAAGTTGGGAAAATTTATGGCATGCCTATGCTAATATTCAATCCTATGCTTTGTTGATGACTGGTGATGAATTAATGGATCCGCATATGATATCACATGCCATGTATGAGATCGATCATTTTTATCCTACTGTGCTTAAAACAGGTGGATTAGAACATTTTCAAGTACGGACGACAGAAGAGAAAACCATTCGTTACGAAACAAGTAACTATTCTCAGATTGCTTATGGACGGAGGCCAATGATCTGGGCGGCAGTGGAAGCTTATAAGATTACTAAGGAAGAAAGATACCTTTCGCTTGCGAAGGATTTGACAGCCTGGTTTTCGGGTGATAATCCTGCGAAGTTGGCGATGTATGATCCTGCGACAGGAAGATGTTTTGACGGCATAATAAGTCCAACCGAAATAAATAAAAATTCAGGGGCGGAGTCTACGATTGAAGCGTTGTTGTCTTTACAGGCTCTGGAAAGAGTGAGAGCGTGAGAGGGTGAGAGGGTGAGAGAGTGAGAGAGTACGAGGGTGAGAGAGTGAGAGAGTGAGAGGGTGAGAGAGTGAGAGAGTACGAGGGTGAGAGAGTGAGAGAGTACGAGGGTGAGAGAGTGAGAGAGTACGAGGCGATGTGAAGTAAAGATGCCTAAGTAGGGATCACGGGTTAAAAGAGCAAAGTAACTATGTAACGAAGATTTTAACAATATCATAGAATGGCAGAAGTCACGATAAAAAATTTTAGAAAAAAATACGGCGATACTGTAGTGGTGTCTGATGTGTCATTAGATGTAAAGGATAAGGAATTTGTAGTGTTGGTAGGCCCATCAGGATGTGGCAAATCCACTACGTTGAGGATGATTGCAGGGCTGGAGGACATCACTTCAGGAGAGCTATATATTGGTGATGAACTTGTCAATAATGTTGCACCCAAGGATCGTGACATCGCTATGGTCTTTCAAAACTATGCACTCTATCCACATATGAATGTGTATCAGAATATGGCTTTTGGTCTGAAGCTGAAAAAAATACCTTCGAAGGAAATACAAATGCGCGTAGAAAAGGCGGCAGAAATTGTAGGATTGACTCCTTACCTCAAACGAAAACCCGGCACCTTGTCTGGTGGTCAACGTCAGCGTGTTGCATTAGGCAGAGCCATCGTCCGGAATCCGAAAGTCTTTTTGTTTGATGAGCCCCTCAGTAATCTGGATGCAAAACTCCGGGTGCAGATGCGACTTGAAATAACCAGGCTGCAAAAAAGTCTAGGCGTTACGACTATTTATGTAACCCATGATCAAACAGAAGCTATGACCATGGCAGATAGAATTGCTGTCATGAAAGATGGGGTACTCCAACAATTTGACACCCCCATGCGTATGTACAACTATCCAACGAATCTATTCGTAGCCGGTTTTATCGGAAGTCCCGGGATGAACATGATTCTTGGTACAGTCGATGTGGATGGAGCCTTTAAAGACACCACAAACGAATTCCAGCTCCATTTACAAGGCTTTCTTCCTTCAAACCTTACCGCAGGAGAATATATCATAGGCATTCGTCCGGAAGATATTCATGGAGATAATGCGCTTAACATTAATTCATATTCTCCACTTGAAGTGATGGCCGATGCGCTTGAACCAATGGGAAGTGATAGTTACCTCTATTTTCGAAAAGGTCAGAATTACTTCACAGCGAGACTGCGGCCTGAGACAACCCCACTTGAAGGGAAATTAACAACCGTTTATTTAGACAGAAGCAAACTACATTTTTTCAACGCTGAGAGTGGGGTGAGAATAAATTTTTGATTTATAGTGTTTACCGCCATAATCGCAACAGTTAGGTCTCCTTTCCCTCCATATCATCGAATTTCCGACTCTTGTGAAATGCTTTTTTTTACATTACTGCCCCGTTAATTTATTCATTACATACGATGGTAAGATATCTGATCGCGGCAGTGTGCATGATATGCACGTTCGTTGCAACTAGCCAGGAAACGAACAAATTTGAACAATTAGGCACACTCCTTCCAACACCTAATGAAACCCGCGCTGCCAGTGGTGCTCCCGGGCATGCATATTGGCAACAAAAAGCTGACTATGTTATGGATATCCATCTTGATGATCAAAAGCAAATGATCCGTGGCAAAGAAGTCATCACCTATCACAATCAGTCTCCGGATGCACTAACTTATCTCTGGCTACAACTTGATCAAAATCAAATGCTAGAGGATGCAGATGGTTTTTCCACCCAAACAGGCAAACTGGATGACCGTGTGACAGCCGGGCAGATTTCACGTATGGCACGTACACCGGATCGGGGATATCATATTGAAAAAGTAACAACGTCTACAGGAATAGCATTGCCTTTTACAATCAATAAAACCATGATGCGTGTTGATTTGCCACAGGCATTAGCATCAGGCGGTTCTTATACACTCAAAGTTGAATGGTGGTATAATATAAATGACCGCATGAAAGAAGGAGGCCGTTCCGGATATGAATATTTTCCAAAAGATAGTAATTACTTGTATGCAGTTGCACAGTTCTTTCCACGCATGTGTGTCTATGATGACATTACTGGCTGGCAGCACAAACAATTTTTAGGGTCGGGTGAGTTTACACTTGTGTTTGGTGACTATGATGTAAAAATTACTGTACCTGCAGATCATGCGATTGCAGCTACAGGTGTATTGCAAAATCCAAAAGAGGTACTGACAAAACAACAACAGGATCGCCTTTTAAGCGCGCAGAAAAACTTTACTGATCCCGTCGTTATCATAACACAAGACGAAGCAATTGCTAAGGAAAGTCAGCGTGCAACCACAGAAAAGACCTGGCATTTCGAAGCAATGAATGTTCGTGATTTTGCATTTGCTTCGTCAAGAAAATTTATTTGGGATGCTATGGCTGTCAAACAAATCGCAAGTCCCGATGTAATGGCAATGTCGATGTATCCTAAAGAAGGTAATCCCCTTTGGGAAAAATATTCTACTAAAGTGATTGCTCACACATTAAAATGGTATTCCCATTACACTTTTGATTATCCGTATCCTGTTGCTTGGTCTGTTCATACTGCCAATATCGGCATGGAGTATCCAATGATTGCCTTTAACGGCGGCCGTCCTGAAGCAGACGGAACTTATAGTGAACGCTCGAAGTATGGTATGATTGGCGTGATCATCCATGAAGTAGGTCATAATTATTTTCCCATGATTGTTAATTCGGATGAACGCCAATGGACCTGGATGGATGAAGGACTTAACACGTTTGTGGAATATATGACAGCCCAACAATGGGACCGTGTATATCCTGTAGGTCGAGGAGCTGCATTTAAAATAGTGGATTACATGAAAGGTGATCAATCCATGCTTGAACCCATCATGTCGAATTCAGAAAACATAAAAAGTCTTGGAAGCAACGCGTATGCAAAAACAGCAACTGCACTCAATATTCTGAGAGAAACTGTACTGGGTCGTGATCTATTTGATAAAGCATTTAAGGAATACGCGATGCGCTGGAAATTTAAACATCCTTCCCCTTCCGATTTTTTCAGAACTATGGAAGATGCTTCTGCTGTTGACCTCGATTGGTTCTGGCGCGGATGGTTTTATACCAGCGAGCCCGTGGATATTGAATTGACAAATGTCAAATGGCAACGTGCAGATAGACCTGATACTTTGGATGCCATGACCTATGAAGAAAAATACCTGAAGGATAACCCCCATGGAATTACGTCGGTTCGTAATCGTGACTTAATCAAACAAACTCAGGATGAAATTGATACAACTCTGCGCGACATGTATACAGACAAGGATCGCGTAAAAGAAAAGAATGACGCGTATGCAGATTACCTGTCCAAATTATCTCCGGAAGAAAAAGCAGTTGTTGAAGCCGGTAAGAATTATTATAGTATGACATTCAAAAATAAAGGAGGTCTGCCTATGCC
>JALYSC010000417.1:0-794 GCA_030855005.1 Bacteroidota bacterium
CAAAAGCCAGGGTTTGTTTCAACGCTTTAATGTCCATATAATCAACATCGATATAAAGTGTTGAGAATGCTGCATCTCCAACTATAAGTTTACGGTCCTGAAATTTTGCTTGTTCTAGAAAGTGCCGATTAATCCACAATGGGTGATAACCTTCTGTCTCATCTGGGGGAAAAATGTAACGCATTTCATATTCACCCCACACCCAGACCCGCTGACGTTCTTTTGGATAAGGCCCTTTCATTACTCCATCTTCATAGGGAATATATACCGCTACATCAGTGTAAGTCCTTCCTTTCTTCATTAAGCCTGATACTTTCTGTATATATTCATTAAAAGCAGGAAGTTCAGGCTCGAGACTTCCTCCAGGCCCGAAATAGGTTGTGGCGAAAAATTCGATAGTATCAGATCCTATGGTATTATAAGGCGTCCCATGGTATATATGCTGATTTACACCTTGTGCAAAAAGTGCGTCAGCGACCATCTTGAGATCGGCGGTTTGTTCCTGGCGCAGGTAAGTTGCAGGGAAGCCATACATGCAAGTAAATGTTTCACTCGAAACTATGGGCTTGGAGGCAAGACATGCCGCTGAACTTACAATCCGTGAATAAATAGGATTATTTAACATGGCTTCTGTTTCCGGGATATCTACAAGCGAGTAAGTAGTCATCACATCGGAAGGTGCTGACAAACACTGCACTCTAGACCAAGCTCCTAGTGCTCTGCATTTATTTACATATGGCCTATAAAAACCATTAGTGACATATTCATCCAGCAGCATCATATAATCATATCGT